>DAORAG010000012.1:0-21468 GCA_035344095.1 Cyclobacteriaceae bacterium
AGCTCAACTGTTTCAGCGTCCCAAATCTGTAGAAGGATCTGGTAGATGTCTTTCGAGTTTTTGATCCATTGTCTGGATGCGGGTTTGATATGAGTGGAATAGGTAAGTTTTACCTCAGCCACTACAGGAAGCGATTGCATAGTGTTATAGGATTTAGTTTGTACGACTGAACCTTTCAATCGTGATGATTGTCCCTTCGGGCTTTTCCAGGAGAACTAGGGGGGCAGTGGAGCGGTGGCAGTGTTAGGCCAAAAGGAAACGGAATAAATGGGGAAGGGGCCCCTGTTTATGCCGTAGTCTTTTGGTCGCACTCCGGGAAACAGCCCGACCTTTGCATCTCGATAGATAGAATGTGGGGTGTAAATAGTGGTGATCACCTTTGCCAGAACTCAGGCAAACAGTGCTAGGACATGAGTTGGTGGGAAACAATTGCCTGTGTTCGCCAGCAAAGTAGAAGACTGCTGACGGATCGGAATAAAACGATCAGGCGGAGCAAGGCGGTAGCGAAGCTGGAGAGAGGGCAAGGATGCGTGTCGGGTGCTCTAAGGGAATGGCACTGGCCATCCGTAGGCCCGCAACGTAAGCGGAAGCGTTAGCCTGAATCCGCAGAGAGATTTTTCCGATTGGTCAGGCCTATTTTGAAATTCTACAGTTGAGACCTCTTATGCACTTTGAGTATTGCTTTTAAGAAATGGGTACTTGTTGAATAATTCAGGTTGGATTTGGATATCCAACTCGAAGTCACCTTGTGGGAGAGAGCCGATATACCAGAATTTAAAGTCTTGATAGATTTGCAGCCCGTATTCTTTTCCAAACAATTCGATGCAGAGTGCTAGTGCAAGCTGAGCGGGTCCTGATCCGTTGTATCCCCAGGCGAAGCCATCAGGGGAGTGGTTACGAATTTTCTGACTCTCTTCCGGAAAGAGTTCCTGTTCGAAGAGCCATACTCGGCCGCTTTCTTGTTCACCTTTTAATTGAATGGTCATCGTGTTGGAATTGTCCGACTTACCCCCACTTTCCTAGGGAGTGGGGGGCTATGAAAATTCGATTACTTACTGTAAGGTAGCAATATTTTTAACGATACCCCACTTTTGTAGTTTATTGCAAAAAAGTACGGTATATTCGGTTTATGGAAAGTCAAGAAAAAGAATTCACCTGGGACGAGCTGAGCGACTTCCAAAAAGAAGGGGTTGTGATCGCCCATAAGGCCTCAAGTAGTGACACGGCCATGTTACTACGACTCTTCGAATTGGGTCGGCCACAAGTCATCATTGGTTATCAGGGAGACAGAATGAAGTATTGCCGGATCGCGCAGTCCAGCGTTAAGGTGATGAAAGTAATTTTACGAGAATATTTATGAGTGAATTGAAAAATCCAAGTCGGGGTGATTTGTTGCGAGCAGTAAAACTTATCAAAAGTTGGCGCGATCGCACAGAGGAATCAAGGTCGGCTTCCTTCCAGGAGTATTACGATAATGCGCCTGAAATGGAATCTATTCGAAACATACTAGGTAGTTATGACGAAATGAAGGACGAGGTGTTCGAGGCAAGATCGATACCGGTAAAGAATTGATTAATGCCTACCTATTCCAAGATACCTGCCCGAGTGAAAGAAATAGGTGCCATTGCAAGTGGTCATTATGCTGTGTTTTGCAAAGGTCTCCTCAAAGCAGGAACTGTATTTACTAGGCTACAAAAACTTGAAGACAAAGGCAGAGAAATTCCGCTGGTGGGGTACCTGACGGTGAAAGGGGAGAGGATTTACTACTGTCGTTATGGGCTGGTAGATGACCCGGATATTTATAGGAAATAAAGGACAGGCCTTTAATGGCCAATAAAAACCATAACTCATGAGACTAATCGTTTTCCACTTGTTGCTTGTTTCGCTGCCTGCATGGTCCCAGAATGATAAGAAGTTTATTGTAGTAACTGTGACTCAGACTGATGACGCACTCGTAATTTATTCAGGAGTAAATATTGCTGGTGGAACGATGAAGTTGCAAAAATTAGACGCAGAAAGTGTAGGCAGAGATTTTGGCAATGTATCTGAAATACTCAACTACCTGGACGACTTTGGTTATGATTTGAACAACGTGGCAGTTCTTGGGGATCGAAAGTTCACCGAAAGACAACGAGATGGGTCTAGAACGGAGGGAACCTGGTACATTGTCCAGTATACTTTCAAGTTGCGCTCAGATAAAGTGTATCCTGTCTTGAAAATCTAACTTTAATGACTCATCCCGACCCGGACGTAGCCGAGTATCAGGCAAACTTTTTAAATAGTTGCCCGGCAGATAAAAAGCGAATGCATGAGCTGATGTTTAAAGTCGGAAATGCAACGTATCGGTATCATCAACAAGCGAAAGAATTTCCAATGACAGAGGAAATCTGGAAGCAATGGATCGAGGGTCTTCAGGATCCAGTAAAGTCGGGGATGCAGGCAATGGGCTTTGAGAAATGTAAAACAGTTTTGGCATTCACCCGTTACGTGAATGAACTAAATGATCAGGGCCTTGACCAGTACCTCCAGGACAATATTGAGGCAAAAGACCTGGCTGAATACAACGCAATTTTAAATTCGTGAATATGAAAGATTACATGAAAGAGGAAACCTTCGTACAGCTCGATGTAAAGTCAATCAACACTAACCAGATCGTGTGTAACATGTACACAGGGTTGTTGTGTTCAGAAATTCGCATGACACGCGAAGATTATGAATATCTTCTGGCCAAGGGTTTTTTTACCTTAACCGGGAAAGATGGCCAGCCTGACAGCGCAGGGATTTACGCCTCTACAGACGTATACAAAATCCCAACTGTATCAACGACCGCGTAAGGCTATGGGTTCGCTGGTTGATGAAAGAGTGTTGCTGGAACTAAGTGGATACCTGGTGGTGCAAATTGTGGTGCCGGCAAGTGGTTATCGAAGTTATGCTATCGCCCGCGGGACAAAAGAGAAGTATTACTTCGTGTACCGTAATGGTGGGCAAGCTTCATTTAACGATCTGGTTGAATGTGAAGCGTATTTCTCCGGGTTGTTGACTAACCAATACATCGAGCGAGAAATCCAGGACAAAGGAGCTCTACAGGTCAAGGATGGTGTACTCCCACTTATGGAAGTGATCCGGGAAAGCTTCTCTAAGATTTCCTCATCGTAATGGCAGTAAATCAACAGCCCTGTTCACCCCTGGATTTTGATACCGTCTTCTTGCGACTACTTGCTGATATGGACGGGGAAATCCATCGCATACGCTCTGGAGAAAGATCCATGCTTAACGGAGAAAAAATGGTACGTTACCAGACGTTGATCGCAGCTGGTGGCTATTTTGGTCCAAGGGCAAAGGAGCTGCTTTCATTGAAGTGGTTTGATATCATCGGTAAGAAAGATACTTCAGTCTGGCAATTTAAAACAAGTAGGAAACGGAAGGTATATTTTTCACCTTCGTTTATCAAGCTTGCCGAACGCAATTACAAAATCATAGACCCAATTAATGTCCACCACCTGGTGCTACATCGAAAGAGTAACCCCATGACACCGGTGGCCACGCGGGATTTTAATGAGAATTTGTCCTACTACTTCCAACGGTTCGGAGTAGAAACGGAAAATACGTCATCACACACGTTACGCAAAACATTCATGAACCATGCCTGGCAGCAGCTGGGCGGTGATGAACGTGCTTACCTAACAGTTGGGAAAATGATGGGTTATGCCTCAAAGGAACAAGTAATGGACTATCTGGGCCATACCCAAAGACAAATTCGAGAAGCAGTATTACGGTTCAAGTAAAGAATCCAACAAAATAAAGGGGTCGAATTTTGAAATGGTTAACCCCAACCCACAGGTCAGTGTCATCCGCTGCAAGGATTACGTGTTCATTGTCTTTGTTTTGTCTCTAAAGCATCGTTCACGAGTGACTTCCGCGCACCGTTCATCACGGTAGTATAAACTTCTCGTGTCCTATTGACTCGTCTGTGGATGGTATTACTACAACGCTGATTACATCAGGTTCAGCACTTACAAAAGTTTGCCCTCTTCTACCAGGTACAAATTCAAGCGCTTTGTTAATGAGTTCTTGTTCATGTGATGCCTTTGCTTCCCTACTGGGTATAGTGGTCAGTGACAAAGTAACCTGGACGATGCCCTGACAATGGTCTTTTTTGATTATTTCCATATCAATAAATACTGCAAACTATTTTTAAAAGTCGCGTTTGAGTAAAAAAAAGTCAAAATTAGTGGGATGGTGAACAGCAAGTACAGGGCGATCATTGCTCTCAACTTTGATTATCGCAATCATCTGGATGAGGTCAAGAACCACACGTTGGAATTCCCATCGATACATCAGTTACGAAACTATTTTAGATGGGATCCAAATATTGCAATGATTCTGAAGCATCAGCCAGAAGACCCAGACAAATTGAGAAATGCGCGTGCTACAAACGTGAGGCTTTTTGTAACTTACCAAGGTGAGTGTATTTGGTTCAAGGATGCAGTTGAGTTAGAAAAAAATCTCAGTGAAAATAAAGAACTTTTCGATGCACTTACATAGACGAAAAGAGTTTGTATGAATAAATTAAAGTGGCGAGTATTTTTTCGTTCGCAGTTTTTTTTACTCTCCATGGTTGCGATCGTTGCTGCGCTCTGGATAGGTGCCAACGAGTTCATGACAGCAACATTACCAGCCTATAATAAATTACATTCAGTTCAGGGGCCTGACCTATCAGAAGGATTGGATTACCAATTGGCAGAAGCGCTTTTCCCTTTTTCTATTACGTTGATTGTCGTTATGTTTTTATTAGTATCTGCATTAGTAGCCTTGAACGTCAAGCGCTTTCTTAATATAAAAAACGAAGTTTAGTAAAAATCTGCCCATTAAGATTAAGCCAATTAATCTCACTAATATGAAACTGATTGACAGGGATGGGAATGTATTAACGAAGGAGCAAATAGCTGACTTCTTGAAGTCAAAGCGATTTGAATACGATGAATTTCCGCAATGGTCCCAAAGAGAGGTACTAAAACCGGATTTGAGCAATTGTATTGCGGTGAATGAAATGAATCCGCAACTAAGGCAGGTATATTTTAACCTGGTAGCGGGCACTACCCACGATAGTTATAACGGGTTAAGCTGGGCGCAAATGCTGCTTTCTCTTTCGGGAACGTTGGATTTAAAGAAAGTCTACGAGTTGCTAGACGATGATAAAATCAAGGAGCCAGTCCGATTAATTAAGTTGAACGACCAGTATTTTGTATCTGGTGACGGGAACCACCGGGTCTGCATTGGAAAATTTGGCTGGCGATCATCCTTTCCAGCGCTTGTTACGGATTGGGTTGCAAAATTCTGATATATCATATATCTTTGATTATCACCTAGTTACGTTATATAACTTTTCTTATGTTAAGTTGTGAACTAGGGTTTTTCATACTCTCCCCGAAGTACGTCTTTACTCGTCCGTTGTAAGATATTCGCGTTCAAGGTATTCAATGCTGTTCTTAAGCACTTGCCTGGAATTTCGCTTAACCCCTTGCTCTTCCATTTGCTGCTTAAAGTCCGCAACTTGTTTTGTATAAAAGTCATGAGCACCAATCGTAGTTCCCGTTGAAAGAAAAATAGTCATTTCATCGTTTTTCGAAATAAATGAAGGGTTGCTCTGTTGATATTCGCTTTCTCCTGTAAACTCAGTGTCTAAGCCGATATATTTTGCGTGATCTTTAATAACAATGAATCCTTTAAACGTCCTACCTGTCAGTTCAGCCAATTGGTTAGTAATTGAAAACCAAAGAGTATCATGCTGCAACCTCATGTTCTTAAGATCAAAATTGAATTTGGATTTACTTTCTCCGGGTTGGAGCCCAAAATTATCACCACCGGACACGTAGGTTAGTTCTCCTTCTCCTTTCAGTTTTTTGTCTGATTGATCGATAAAAATATTTATTTGAATTGGGGAAAGCACATAGAACCGTTTCGCTTTAGTCACATATTGCTTGGGTGAAAATATCGCGGACATAGCGTTAGCTGCATCATCGGCAACCTGAACCGTTAAACAGTTATTAAATTCATATTTGCCGATGAAATCGGTTTCAGTTTGCTGGCACGACATAGCACTTATCAACATTACGATTGCAGAAAGCGCATACAGGTGGTTTCTAGTCATTTTTGATGAAACTTATGGATAAGGTTAAATGGAAAACTGCTCTAACTTATAGGAGTTCCTGATTAGTAAAAGCCTCTTAGAGACCAGACAAGCTAGTAAAAATCCCGCGGATTGCAATGAATTCAAATTCTGTGAAAGAAAAGTTGTTTGAAATTCACTACATTACCCGAATGGAAAACGAGTTGAAATTCCGGCTAGGGCAAAACAGAAAGAGACGTTCCAAAATGCAGGCAAAGTACCGGTGTTTTCTGGATCTTACCGAGAAAGTGACACTGGAGGGGGTTCATGAGATTATTGGTCATAATGAAAGGAACGGAAACATTCAGATAACGATTCAGCCCTGGTATGAAAGTGATAAGGAAAAAGCCGAGAGATTAAAACGACCTGAACCCCGGCCATTGAAGAGACCTAAACATCAGGGTGAAGATATTCCTGAGTTCCCTGATTTGGATCAGCAATTGAAGTTCGTTAAAAAGACTATTACGAAGTTCAAGAGAAAGAGCAAGACGATGCGTTTCAAAGAAGAGGATCAGTTAATGTTCGAAGCGATTCGTGAAACGATAACTATTTGCCAATTGGCAAGGTTACAGATGCCGTTAAATAACTTATTTCCGTAACAGTGAGTTTAGAGGAAGATTTACATACGACATTGGAGGGAAGCTTACCAGAGCTAGACGATCAAATCAGATTCGTGCGGGAGGTGTGGGAAAGAATTCGTAAGGGTGAGAAGTCTGAAATCAGCAAGGAAGACTTTTTGATGATTGAAGCGATATTGGGTTCTCTTTGTGCGTGTAAGTACATTTGACAAGCACTCCCCTGCCCTCCTATTAATGTAACGTGACGTTACATTATCTCGGAAATTTTCGATATTTTTGATCTATGCCGAGCCAATTGTTCTCCTTAGAATTGAGCCATTTCGAGGGAGATTTAAAGGCATAAAAAAAGGGAGTGCTGTAAACACCCCCTATAAACTCCTGATTATAAGGGCATCTCCAGAGTGGATTATCTGGTCTTCCTGGTCAATCAGGGAATTTTCGAGAGTCACTTACCAGGTTAGGAGGCCTGGGCGACTTCTCAGTAGAACCACAAGGATCAAGGGGGCAACCAAACAGGTTGCCCTTTTCTTATGATCTATTGGTAAATATACTCAAAAATCCCCTTCCGTTTTTTCTTTGAGGTTCCCTGTGAGTGAAAAGATTGATAGATATAAGGGTCTGAAAAAATTAATGATTTTTTTTACGCGGGGTAAACCCGAAAGGCTTGCGGAGCCAGGGAAGGAAGACCAATACATTACGAAGCACCCACATATCACTCATCGACCATGAATACTTTATTCCCGAACTGTCTTGAAATGAAATCGTGATGTTACACTTGGAAATGATTGGTTCTTTCTCGAAACGAGAAATGACTTCGTACCCTGTTAATGAATCGGGGGAAATACTAGAAGTGTTGTGATCAAGGTAAAGCGTTAATCCCTGTTTTTCTCTTTTTACATAAAGTATGTGGATTTGATTTGGATTAGATCGAGCGTGTTTTCTTCCGTAGGTTTCAGCGTAATCGATTCTCTGAATTTTGTAATAGCCAGGCTCGAGCTTAATCATCTTTAAAGTTTATTTCCAAAAAATGTTCCGGTTACTATCTCGTTAGTGAGGATACTGCTTACAACCAATTCGACTGTCTCTCCCACATTTAATTTTACAATTGTTCCATCAACATAGTTTGGAATACTCGCACTGGGAAAACCTATCTGGCGTTTTACTTCAATTAACTCAGCTGGCCCTGACAGACGGTTGATCCTGATCTGCATGGGTATCCCACCTATTGGAGATATGCCGCTCACCGTAAATTGATAGGTTCCATCTT
Source organism: Cyclobacteriaceae bacterium (assembly GCA_035344095.1). Taxonomy (GTDB): domain Bacteria; phylum Bacteroidota; class Bacteroidia; order Cytophagales; family Cyclobacteriaceae; genus ELB16-189. Next base: position 8,015 of record DAORAG010000012.1, read on the forward strand.
CAGGAGTGACAAACTGATTTCCAACAATCACTCCAAAGTCGTCAAAGTCTTCACTGACAATGGTGACTACTTGTGTTATGGGTGCGGTGTGGGTATGGTTGTATGAAACCTTAAAACCGTAGTGATTTGCGATTCTGCCTGACAGCGCATTATCAGCCTGGTCAACATAATTCTTTGTCGTAGCGTCCAAACCATTTGTCGGGGTTCCAAGATTAGAAAGCTTAACGCCACCGGCATCGTTGCCTTCTGTAAGGACCTGGGTAAGCGTTTGGATTTCATTTGTCGGGCTCTTGTCGCCATCGAGTGCATCGAGATCATCAACATATTGCTTGGTTGTTGCGTCACTGGCCGTTGTAGGCAACCCAAGATTTTCAATTCTCAGGCCTCCAGCGTTATTCCCTGTTACCAGCACGGACTGAAGATCCTGTGGTGGGGCGGCCAGAGAACTCAAATCAACTTCTGTTGTCGTTGACGCCTCAGTGACTTGAAGTCTGTTGTCAGACGTGAGAGCGATGTTTGTGATAAGCTCATTCATAACATTGTTATCGCCTACATTGGAGATCACATTATCTGTGATGTCGATACCTAATCCAGCCTGATAGGTAGAACCGCTCCGCTCAGCGTAAAGTGCATAGGGCACGCTCATGAATTGCATAGTTCCCATCAATCTAAAATTCCTGCCCCCATTTTCATCTAATTCAACCTGAAGCCATTTTTTCCCGCTACTCCAGTCAATAAATGCCAGACCGTTACTTGGTGGTGCAATACCACCGTCACCGATAATTAGGGTAAAGAGTCCGAATCTATTGGTCCGTATTTCATGTATCTCGCTGTACAGGACTTCACCTTCCGTTGAGCCGTCAAGTATGGAAAGTTTTAAGGAAATCTCATGATTACTAATTGGTGCCCCATCCAGGGATCGGCCGACACCTTGATAGTTGATGCCATTTGGAGATTGCGCCACCAATACTGCGATATTAATAAGTGCAAAGGCTAACGTGATATTAAGTTGCTTCATAATCAATATTGTATTTGATGCCCCTTTGTTGTTGTTAAAGAAACACGTTGTTCATCAGGCTAAAATTACCAAAAGATATGTGTTAAGTACAGATGGTAGTAAAGAGGTACAGTCGGTTGAACCAATAACAATGTTTGACGTTGTTGGAAATTCCACTCCATGAATTTTAGGTCATGCATGTAGATTGCTGTCTTGGAACGGGATTTAAAAAAGGTTTTCGGTCAGGCGTTATTAGCTACACGAGATAAGAAGAAATTAAGCCAACAAGAGTTAGCTGATTATGCCGATCTGGATCGAGCGCACTTAGCTTCGCTTGAGCGCGGTAAGTATGCCCCGTCAATCGCTACTATTTACAAGCTCTGTGAGGCGTTGGATGTTACACCAATCTATTTTATTAAGCAAATGGAGGCGATCAGGTTGAAAAAATAGGTTTTTTCAACTTCCTATCGGGATTCGGTCTCTAGTTCACCCCGTACTCAGGTGAAATACTCCCGCAAAATACCCTAAAGGCAATTTTTAAATTGTTGTGTTTTTACGACATTTAAGGTTTGCTAAAATCAATAACATGTTGCGCTCGCTGGCTTTATGGATGCATTTGAATACCTCACTGAAGTCTCTTCTGACTTTAGAAAGCTAGAACTTTGTGATAAGCGCGTTTGTTTATACGTGCTTAAGAATTCGCCTTCGGAATTACGGTTCTACTTGGAGTATACAATTGATTCGTATCGAAAAAGGGGAATAGAGATTGATGGAGATAGACTGACGAAGTCCCTCAATTCATTACCGACAGATTTGTGCTGTCCGACATTTACCGCCAATTTGAATTGAGTAATCCATCCTACTAGTAGCCCGGCTTTCCCACTCCCAATATCAGCCATTCTATAGAAACTCCATCAAAGTAATTGATAAGTTTCTGAAGTGTTTTCAGACCAGGTTCGGTTTTACCGCTCAAGAACACCCCTACCTGACCGTTGTAAAGCCCCGCCCTTTTTTTCGAGCTCAATTCTTTTGATCTCATCTTTGTCCATGAGATACTGAAGTCTTTCACGAAATGTTGAAAGTTTCTTAGTCATGTGAATAATCGTTTGTTGTCTTAGTTGGTGATTTATCTAATCATCTTTTCTTCTCCAGTCCCAGGGAGGTGTGGGGTTTGCCTCTGCCCACAGGCCAAGTTTCAACTTTCGTGCAGTTATTTCAGCATTGGCCAGTTTTTCATCACTAGAGTAACGCTTATAATGCCAGGCAAGGCCAGCACCGATCATCACCTGGTTCACCCAGGCGGAGTAGTCAGATGTATCGTTAACAGGGGTTGTGTAGACATCTGCAATCATACGTCCATACCGATCCTTTTCTTTTTCTACTATTTTGACAGTCTTGCCATATATGAAGTCGCTGACAAACATTTTTGATTTCATGCCATAGGGCTGATCCTTCTCCGGGGCATCAATGCCATTAAGCCGAATTCGCACTGCCCTACCCTCTTTGAGTACTTCAATAGTATCACCATCTAAAACAGCGGTGACCTTCCCGTAATACTCAGTCGGGTTGAATAGATAGACAAAAAGTAAAAAAGCAATTCTAATCATATTTGGGATAAGCTGAGTTTATAAAAGTACATCTAAAAAATAAGTTTTTGCTGACTGGCTATGTTAGATAGCCACATATTTGCAAAAAGAATGATTTCAGCCTGCCGATTGAGATCAATTTCAACAAACCTGTTATTGGTGTCAAATTTGAGAATCTTAACATAGATTTGGGTGAGCCCTTGTTGCTCTAACATCAGCGGAGATACATTGCCATCAATATCCATCAGGAATTCCATGTAAGGATCTAGCAATAGATGACGGTTCAGGTATTGATGGTGGGCTACGCTGAATATTAACCCAGGAAGCTCGGGGATTGAGGGTTTTCGTGTAACATGTACAGGGAGAAATAAGCCATTGGAATTATCAATTATCACCGGACCGTTCGAGAGGGCCAAAAGGTCATGTAATATGCGGGCTACTGCTGTGGTATGGTTGTCAAGATGTAACATAGGTATTTCCAGATTGTAAAGATTTAAAAAAAGGGGGATTATTCCCCCTTCTTGTTTTCTGGCACGAATTGATCTACTTCGATGTAGTGTGTGGCATCGAACTTGGACTTTTCCTTGTATTGTACCACTTTGACATTGAGGTAGGTCTTTCCTTCATACTCGTAGGTGAGTTTTTGAACTTCCTCGGCTTGCAACGTATCCAGGCAGATCGCGCCTTCGATGATTTTGTTGCCGAACTTTTTTGATGCTTTGAGGTTTTTACCAAGCATGATTTTCTTGTTTTCAGTTGCCATGATTTTTATGGTTTTAAGTGAAACATTGAATTTTATATGCTTGTCGATCACGTGACGTGCCAAGGAAAACGTTCGCACCATTGGGAAGAACGGGAGTCGAAGTTGGTGTGGGAAAAGTCAGGAAGGTCTTCCGTTGAAAAAATACGGACCCGCTTTTAAATGTAGCGCAGCTAAAATGTAAGTGGGTGGAGATTTGTAAATGGAAAGCCTTACTTTTTACACCCCCAACGCAGCGACTGAAATTTTCTCTTGTCGGCACGAGACATTTGCGTAGAAAATCAATGACGAACGAGAAAGCAGTAAAGGAGATGGTAACGGGAAATAGAAGAGCTTTGGGAAAAAGGCAACAGAAAAAGTTTCAGTAATCATCCGGGGCCACTTGCGGAGAGAGTTTGCAGTGCCAAAGAAGTTCAGCCTAGAGGTGGCAGGGAAGCTTACCGGGGATCTTTAAAGTGGGACATTTGAACAAGGGCCTAGAGCATGTGGGGCGCTGAAGGGGAAAGAATGATGTGTTTTTTTCCTTGCCTGAAATCCTAATTTTGTAACCGAAAGAATCAGAAGAGATTACTCCTTTTATCTTGTGCCAGAATTTAACCTGACATATTACTACAATAGCCTGCTTCGTGGCGACCGTGTATTCTTTTATCAGTCATTTGGGAGCTACGGCCTAATAAGCGCTTCTCTTCGGGTTGATAATGTCCACAAAGGATATTTTTTGCCGGCCGGATGCGAAGAACTTCTTGATATGGCCACCGGTGTTGACGAATTTAAAATCTTCTTTCAAGATGTGTTATCATAAATCACAGACACTTACTGTCGATAAATTGAGTGATTACTACGCTGCGCGTTACAGTGATGCAGTGGCGGAGCAAATGGAAGTCAGGTACCACGAAAATGGATTTGATTTTTTTCCCGGGCCAGTGATCACACGGGACACGCCCCGTACTATTAATATGTTTCACTGGGGGCTGATCCCATGGTGGGCGAAGTCAGTCAAACAAGCCCAGGAAATTAGAATGCGAACGTTGAATTGTGTATCAGAAGAAATGTTCGACAAGCCCTCTTTCCGGGATAGCCTAAAAGATGGTAAACGGTGTTTGATTCCGTGTACAGGGTTTTATGAATGGCGCCATGAGGGGAAGTTAAAGTACCCTTATTTCATTGGGCTTGACAAAACAGAGGTATTTTCATTGGCAGGGCTATACTCGACCTGGACGGATCGCAGTAGTGGCAATGTCATCAATACCTATACTGTGTTAACGACAGCAGCGAATCCATTAATGGAGAAAATTCACAACTCCAAGAAACGTATGCCGGTAATTTTGGCTCGTGAACATGAGGGAGATTGGCTCAATGAGAATTTAACAAAAGACGATGTAGGTGCGCTTTGTGCTCCTATAAGAGCTGAAAGAATGAAAGCATACACGATTTCTAAGATGATCACAGATCGAAAGATCATTAATAAGAATGTTCCGGAAATTCAATCAGAATACGAATACAACGAATTGAACGGTCTTTAGTGTTTACTCCTTCACAAGATCAATCACACCGTAAATGTCTTCACGATAGGCCATCAAATTACTTAGCACTCTGATTTTTAACGTTGTGGCCGTTTGCTCCAAGATTTCAATTTTGAATCCAGGTCGTTCAACCGCTACGTTTGGGGACTCCCATTCAAAATAGAGACTGGAACTAGAATCCCCATTATCAACCAGAAGTGTTTGAGTGGCAGGATAAACACATGGCTCCATTGACACGATATTCAAACCATCGGTATAAGTCACGGAAAACTGCTGGAAGTAATTCAATGTGAACTTTAGATAGTCCATGGAAGAGGTTTGGGCATCGTTAGGCCTATCACAAGCACTTGCAAAGTTTTCTTCAATATCAGGATCAGGCCAGTTGTTAATAAATGTGACGTTGGTAGTTCTCCAACTTGTCCCTACAAGGTTAGAGGGATCCTGAATACCCCAATCAATCCCAAGTTGTGATTCATTAGGATCTGTACATGCTAGGATTGCTATTGAAAGCAATGAAATAAATGAGTTTCTGGCAAGTCGTTGGGTCATTTGGAAATTACTTAGGGTCTAACACTACGTTAAATCTAATGATTGTTTACGAATAAATCATGATGCTTTTCGGGTATTGGAAGAATCTGAAAGCCGCTTGGAGGCAGGGCCTGACCATCAGCAAACCAAAAGTTATGCTCCTGGTAGTATTGAACATCCCATATCTTAAGGTCAGAAAATCTTGCTCGTGAATAGGTTCCCTTCATTAAGTCATATGTGAGTGGCGAACCCTCCTTATCAAAAATTGCATAGAGTTCCATCAACTATTTCTTCGGAACATGCTGTCGTTCAAAATACATAATCGTAACGTACTGTTCACGGGGGGTGAGGTTAGCTGGTCTAGGGAAGCTTTTACTATCAATCAGTTTCCAGCCAAACAAGTGCATGTAATTCAATACTTGCGCGGGATCTTTAAACTCTACCTCGACATTCGAGCTTAATGACTGATCGTATAGCATGTAAACATTGTTATTGGGCATGGTAATGGTCGGTGTGCGCGGCAAGCGTTTTTCGTAAACAATCTCATTCTTAAGGAAATCGATAATCATAAACACGTGGGCAAAATCTTTCTCAGGAGTAGTTAAAGCCGGGTCTTGAGAAAGGGATTTGGTTCCAGAAATAGCAAGAACTAGTATTAGGAGATATCTCATATTTGAAAAGAATTTTTATCGTTCAAGGGCCATCCCTTTGTCTCTACCTTTTGTTTTAGCATCACTTAACAAAGAATGCGCCACGGTAATAGCTTTGACTACAACTCCCACCGGTGTAGGTATGGTTGTGGCCAATCCATGCACTGCACCTTTTAAAACTATGCTATTGCTAAGATTACGTGCTGCCAGATTAACAAGGTTGGCACGATTGCTGGATATTGTTTGCTGTATCGGTAAGACCAGGTGTTTCATGCCATGCTGAGTCAGGTAGAAACTTAAATGTTTGTTTATTGTTCTTTTAACTAGCTTAGTGGCATAACGTTCTAAAAACTTATCTGGCTCATCCACAGTGTGGATCATTTCACGGACCTTGGTATTGATAATTTTTGCTGTCCGTAATTCTCTGTATTTTTCCGTTCTGATTCGATTATACTGAAAGCGCTGGTCAAAAAGTTCCTCGACTTTAGCAGCGAACTGGTCGCGATCGAATCCTATCTTAACTTTCTTCCCATTAAGTGTATTGTGCCCCCCCCGATTGTTTGCCATTGGTGAAAGGCTCACCTTTTGAGCAGCATCTCTCCTGCTGACCACAATATGTACGTGAGTATTATCACCGGCTTTTGTATTCCCAGGAAGAATAACCGTTCCGTCACGGTCACGGATGTATCTTGCTTCAGCCATTTTTATTTTCCCAACTGCGGTTGATGGCAATTCACTAATTTCTTCCTTGATCTTATAATTGGCTTTGTATGTGTCGCGCAATGACAGATCGGAAGGATGGTATCTCCGGTTTGTCTCGATTTTACCAAAGTAAACTAGGTCGTCCCCTGTAAGGCCACGCTCAAAATGTACACCATAGGCATTCATTGAATCGCGTATATAACCACGTATAGCCTGGTGGCGGTCTTTACGGTGTGGATAGATTTTGTGCAGCTCATTGAGCTCTCGTTCAGAGAAGCTAATAGACATTTCGTAGAACTTGGTTTCACTCTTTTTAAGGCCCTTGCGGTTATTGTCTATAGCTGCGATTACTTCCTCCTGAAAAATTATATCTTCCTTATGGTTAAAAAAGTACTGTTTATCAACAGCATCCTTACCAATATTTTCTTTATCTAAATATTGAGCAAGATCTCGCACCGAACCTGTGTTCTTGTTTGCGTGTGCTGGCGGTGTAGAAATTTTCAAATAGGGCATTCAACAGTTTTACTTTTTTCTCGCGAGTTTCACAATCTCGATAAGTTCAGTGATTTTAACCTTTGAGCTCTTATTTAGATTACGGTAGTAAAGGGCTTGGCTCCATCCACAAACTCGCATTACATCTTCTCTTTTTAGATTATAGCATTTGATGAATTCCTTAAGTTGATCTTGTATTAGTTGCGTATTATTCAATGAATCAACAAACTCTGCTGGCTTAATAGAAAGTAGCTCTTTGAGTTGATTAAGATTATTCTGTTTCTTCTTAGTCATCGCGAATTGGCTGTATTTCTAAATCTATTCGAGTTCCCCTACTCCTCTGGCTTCAAACATTTGTTTTCTTCCAATAGGGACCGTGATTTGTCTCGCACCGTTCACTTCACCGACCTGGATGTTAAAATATTCGTTCTTATTGAGTGTAAACTTTTTAAAACATATGACATTGCTAAAACTATCACCACCTCTAATAGAAGTACCTACCGGGTACGAATATTGATAAACAGCTGTGAGTTGGTTAATGGGGTCACTGGTACGTTTAAGATGTATTTTACCCAGTGAAATCACGTAACGGAAATAGTTGATATCATATGGGATTGATGATTGATTTTGAATAACAATTTTGACATAGGTATATAGGCTGTCCACCCAAATATTGGTGACCTCCATTTTCATTCTCAGCTTTGAATCGATTAGTCCAATGTCATTAAAGTAGGGCTTTGCTTCCATTAATCCGGCTAACAAATCGGCCACCCTAAGACTGTCACTGTTTTGTTTACGCGAAATCAATTTTGGTCTGTTTCCGTACGTTTGGACCGGTAAGTATTCCCCTGGACTGATTGAAAACCTGGACGGTTGCTTTTTATAGGTAAGAATGAAATTGTATAGTGCTGTCGAAGTTCTTACTGTCATATTGGTATTGGGAATGCTGCTGGCTTCCTTCGCAAGCATCGCCTGACCGTTGACCTTAACCATGAGCGATTGGTCATCAATTTTCTCCCAGAGGATTCCAATCGTTGATCCGAAAAAAGGATCCTTTTCCAACGGTGAATCAAATGTAATTACGACATTATATAGAAAGCTAATTTCAACTGTATCGGACACTTGAACACGTTGCTCTTGTGCTGCACCGATCACCGCGCAGAACGATAACAGGAGCGCGAAAGTATATTTGAAAGTTTTCATTTCTTGATAATAACAGGATGATTGCTCCTCAGCACTACCGATTGTTCTCTGACTTTGCCTCGAGCCAGATTTCGTATCGCGCTACGCGCTGCTTGCGAGGGTACATCCCCTGAGGACTGATCAATAATCTCTCCGGCTGTATTTTGAGAACCTTTGTTTTCAAGTAACTCCTTTGCGTAGAGGCCAGCGACCAGGTCATTACCATCGTAAGCATTAAGTTTGTCCTGATACAATGTTCCATCAGCAAAAGGGACCGGTGGAATAGAAAGTATAACTCTAAGGTTATTGAACGTGACAATAGCAGGCAAAAACGTGTTTGCCGGAATAGTTTTTCCCTGATAGGTAAAATCCTTTGTTGTGCGCAGGGTAATGCGTGTCCCCTGGGTAACGGTAACCTGATCATGGACCACAGCGTGCAACTCAAATGTTTCTTTCTTGTCCGCAACGGTTTGTTCCACCTCACCTTTATTAAGCCTTGAATTACCAGACGCAAATTTCAAATCCGGATCGATTTGATTTTCATCATCCACGGTTGGTGGTTCTGAGTCTTTCTTCCTGGATGTACTCGTAGTGTTAGACGATGGACGTTTAATTTGAATTGGACTTGGCGCAGGTGTTTGCTCTGTTACAACCATCGGAGGGTCAGCCCTATCCTTAAAAATATCCAAATCGATTTCACGTTTATTATTTCCTTCCAGTTCGGCCTTTTTCCTTCTATCAAGTTCATCTTGCGTTTGTTCGAGTTTACTTGAAAATTCTTCTGTTGGCGCAACGGGGACGGTTGGCAGGCGGGTGCTCGCGGCCTGTCTCGTCTCAAATGTGTCTTCTGATTTTGACTGCGAGCTAAAGGCAAATATTCCATAGACTACGGCAATCAGCACAAGCCCGCCCAACGAAGCAACAATCCCAATTTGATGTTTCTGAAGTGCCATGTTATTTTTATTTTATTGGTAAACCTGTCTTAAGTTCAACCAGTTCGTCTCTATAGTTGTAAAACACAAACCCATGGGGGTTTCTCGGAAAATCACGAGATACCCGTTTCAGATTTGAGAAAATTGTCAACTCATAGAGGTTATAAACATCTTTATTACTCACAACAACCTTAACAGAGGCCTGTACCTGATACATATCGGTGGAAACTCTTTTGAACTTAAATGAGTCCTTGAAGAATTCATAGTACTCATCGTTGCCATCTTCGGGGCTACAGTATGCTTTTTGTTGTAAATTCTGGGACAGGATATTATTGAACCAGGGCTTCCACTTTTCTTCTAAAGCAGTTCCATTTCGTGAATCAACCAGCCAAAGCCCGGCTTCGCGTTTTGCATTAAGATTAGTGAAGTCGAAAGTGTAGTAGGTGTGAAACATGTATTGGCAGTGGAACATAGCTTCCTGTGGCAGTTCGGAGGCGGCATTTACTCGCTCAAGCTTACTTACATTTCCGTCAGCAGTAACGGCATACTGAGTTTGGGTTTCATTTCGGTAGACCAGGTATGCAAATAGCAAAGAGAACAGACTAATAACTGAACAGAGGACGACAGTTCCGATGACTATGGTTCGGTTCTTAGACTTCTCGCGCATGAGATCGATGTAAACAGCGGTAACTTTATCAGGAATGTTAGTCATCTTCGTTCATATTAATATCGATTACTTCATTGTAGATCGTCTTGGCAGTTCGATACAGTACGAGTTTTAGGACCACAATGACCAGCAATAGTGGAACTTCTAGTGTTTCCCCGATGGTTTGCATAAGATCCGTCCCCATAGAGGCAAAAATTAATTCATACGATTCGACCATAACGTTTACTACCAGGTTAACCAACAGGTAGGGAAGAATTAGCAAATACCATCGAGTGTACAATGCGGCCCATTTCCAAAAGATAGCGTTTAGCTTCGGTACCAGACTTAAACTGATTGCGAGGGGCCCCGTGAATTTCAAAATCAGTAAGACAAAAAATCGTTCAATTATAAAAATGGAGTAAACAATGATATCCATAAGCCAAGCCAAGACTTTAACGATAGAGAGTATCCAAAGCGTAGGACTCGTGATAACGTCAATAGCTTGAAGTGCGAAAATTTTTAAAGCCTCGAATGCACTGGCATTAGCCATAGTATCTTCCGCTTCCTGGTTTGCATAGGATAACGGAATGCTAACCGTGTTAACATCGAGAGACGAATAAACACTGATCAGAGAACCCAATATGGTATCTAAAAATAGAAGGACCTGATCGTAGAAAGCTACACAAAGACAAAGTGCGACATAAGTACCAAGTTGACGAGGGCTAATTGGAAGGTAGGCGCCTGACTCTGGACTCTGCGCGTTTAAAGAACGCCTGTCAGCCCAGGATTTATAGACAATCCATGTCAGTCGTACTAGTAGAAATGAAATGGCCATAATTTTGAGTCCCATGGTAATGGCTGAAAAGTCACTATCACCCCATACCCGCTCAAACAGGTCATTTAAAAAATTGTAATCAATTTCAATCATTTCTTGAGTTTGCTGATAGAGTATGGAGCGGCTCTTGTGTACAACTGCTCCAAGAATTTTACCGAGATGTATCTGTTGATCTCCCTATTTAAATAAATGGCAGTTGCCCTGTAATCTCTTGTTTCATCGCGGATGGTTTTTAATCTGTCGATACGTGAAGCATCATCCATAGTGAATATATCATCTTCTAAGAGGTGGTTGATTAGATTTAAAGTACTCTCAAAAGATATAAGGCTATTATTCATAGCGGACACCAGGTTAACAACATACTTATCGTTAAATACTTTGCATCGTTGCGCGGTTTCCAGAGAGCGCTGATTTAGGTCGATAGTTTGATCATATATTTTTCGTATCTCATCCACATAGCTAACCTCTCGAACGTAAGAATTGACCTTAACCATCACCTTTTTTGCGTCCTCTAAAAGCTCAAGTTGTTTTTTTATTCCATCATAAGTCTTACGAGCTTCATCGAGGGTTTTTATGAGTTGAGCTTCAGAAGTCGGATCATGAACGATTGTTGGCTTTCCCGCAAGATTGCCCACTGCTTCAACTGCATCGGCAATTTGGCCAAAACCGGTTGCTACAAAGCAAAGTGTGATCAGCGTAAATAATGTTTTCATATTTTGCTCAATTTGAGTTTTTCTATAACCTGTGTCATATCCTTGGAATCAGCGTAAAGCTGTTCCATTGTATCATATAAATGTCCTTCAGTTTGAAACGCATACCAGTGCTCAGGGGGCAGCTGATTTCGGACGACTGTCGCATACTTACCAATCAGCAAGAAAACTTCTGCATAGGGGTACTCTCCGGTAAAATTTGAGTTAATACTATCCAGGAGATAACGATGGTGTGGTGCAAGCTGCAACCGCTCCGCTGTCTCCTGATGTGTCTTGTCTGTGGGTAAAATGTAAAACACACTGGTATTATCGAGTATCGCACCAATAGTATCGTTTTTCGGGAGCTGTGCTACCGATTGGATTGAAAATCCACACGAGCCATTTTGTTTTCGAATCGCTTGGGCTATGTATTCACTGGAAGCTTGCACCTGGGGGTTTTTGAGTTGCTTCGCATACTCATCGTAGAGCTGAACACCTCTCACTCTTTTATCCTCCCAGATAACTTTCCGTGTCGCCTGATAGCTGTACTGCTGAAGAATAGCTTGCAACAAAGGGTCCTCTCCTGCCCTGTCGAACTCAAAATAGGCAAAATCAATGTCCGGTGTAATCCGGAAAAGCTGCCTATCATCTGTAGGTTTACGAAACAGGTAATTGTAAATACCTTTTTCATCGCCAAACTCCGATAGGCTGAACAGGACTTCTCCCATTGGCTTGGCTGGATCATACAGGCTCGCATCTATGCCAATACTCTCGTATTTTTTACTACTATGGACAAATTGAAAATACTTGTAGAATGTCGGCAGATCAAACGTGTCGGCATTCTCATAGAAGGAACTGATCAGTTTCCTTAACGCGGTGTTGTGTCCACTAGTAATATCTTTGGAAGCTACACTACCCTTAAAATGCAACAGGTTAATAAAATCGCTCAGGTAAATGATTTGTTCACTAGAAACATTGTCAGGATCGTCATGCTCGAAAGGATTAACGCCCAGTGCTTGCCCTGGAACAAAGTCAAGCATGACGGCACGGTTCTTATAGAGTCGATAAAGGTTTTGGAAGGATTTGCCTAAATCGTTAATTACTAGTTTGTAATTTTCTGTATCAAGCCATTGATAACACAAATGATTTAATAGCGTTGACTTTCCCTGGCCAGTTGGCGCAATAACAAAAAAATTTCTGGCTTTGATTCTGTTTTTATCAGCATCCCACACATCCCGTTGAATAGGTGTTAGGAAGACTCGATCGGTAAACCAAATTCCCTCTCCGTCACTCCGGTATCCGCTCGTAGGCATTAACATGCTGCACGCAAGCTCTAGCTCACAGATGAACTGGAACCTCGAAGGGATTCTAGGGGCGAACGCAAAGAAGGAATGCAGGAACAATCCTCGAAGCGCATTTCCAGTCGGTTCATAAGGAGTAATATCCTTATCTGTGAACATGGTGCGTACACGGCTTTTCGCATCATCTCGTTCTTTTTCATTATCAGTAAAAACAATAACGTTAAAATGAGATTTGACGAGCTTGGCACCCACGTTTTCATTTGTCATTTTATAGAGAAACTTTTCAAGGCTTTCGGACGGACCCTTGTTCAATCCAAAATTTCTGGCGCTGAAGAATTCACCTTGCTTCCGCTCGATGTCCCTAATGATTCGCTGGTGAGCGGGAATGAAAAGAATCTGGTTTACGATGTGATCATACGGAAGTCCAAAACCAAAGGGTTCTGTGAGACCCTGCATGAATTTACGGCTATCATCTGATAAGTCAGGATCAACGATCTGACTTCTGACAACTTTAGGTAACAGTTTTAATGAATGAACTGTGAATACATCGGTCAGTCGCGAGCCTGCGGTAAATCGTCCTTTGGCGGACCTTTCAGTGTCTGAATAAACTCCTTCCAAAAGGCCGTTAAAG
>DAORAG010000013.1:0-19940 GCA_035344095.1 Cyclobacteriaceae bacterium
GAAAAGCAATTCGATCCGTCTTTTGCATTTGTAGACGAGGTGGCCTTGCACCGTATCGTAGTTTCCGAACTCGACAAAACCTATTTGACAAAATGGGTGGATAAGGATAATGAGGAAGGATTGTTTGGAGGATTTAAGTCACTGTGTAAAAAAATTGCAGGCATGGTTATAGAAATAAATCCCCAGTACCCCTATCCCAATTCATTGATCAGCACAGTTCTGCTTGCTGCCAAGCAACAGGCTTTTTTCTCTATTCATTTACCATCGCTCACCAACGTTACCAAGGATGTCAATGGAGCTGAGCAGATCAACAAATTCATCAACCGGCTGGTGTTCGACACCATCAAATCTTAATTGCAATGCTAAGTACCGATCAACTGCTAAGAATACTACAGGAGGCAGCACTACTGCTGAAACACGATATCGGAGTTGCCGAACTGCGTGGTCGCGACCTGTCTAATCGTGAATATAATGCAGACGAGCTTGACGAGTTCAAGAGGGACCTGGTGGAAACGGGAAACAATGTTAGGATACTGATGCTGGAGTATTCATTGAACCCGGAAGATTTTAAGAAGTTCTTAAACGAGCTTGAATTTCCCGTGCTGATTTTCAGGCCTCGAAAAGAAGATGGCATAATTCAGCCTGAAATTATTCACAGAATTGCCAATAAAATCAAGAAACTTGTTGTTGGCGATGACAAAACAATTGAAGTCAGTTATTCACCTGATGATTTCGACATAGAGGGCACCGAGATTACCTTCCTTGCCATCACCGAATACGATCACCTTGTTAGCGATAGCGAATATACGCAGTCAACCAATAAACCTGTTTCTCCGGTTCGCAGGTTGATAAAACTACTTCGCGCAGAAAAGAGGGATATTTACTATGTGTTTTTCTACGCGATTATTGTTGGATTAATCAGTCTTGTCATTCCCCTGGGAATTCAAACAACAACAGAACTCATTTCTGGTGGAGTGTTCTTCAGCTCCATTTACTTATTAATTGGTTTAATTATAGTAGGGGTTCTTTTTGCCGGTATTCTTCAGATTTTTCAGCTCAGCATTGTAGAACATTTGCAGAGAAGGATATTTACCAAAGCTGCTTACGAATTTGCTTACCGTCTGCCACGGATAAAAAATGAATCGCTAACCGGAAAATACGCACCAGAACTGGTGAATAGGTTTTTTGATGTATTGACAATCCAAAAAGGTCTTCCCAAGTTATTGATAGATCTGTCGTCCGCCACAATTCAGATCCTCTTTGGTCTTTTGTTGATTTCGTTGTATCACCCCTTCTTTGTCTTCTTTGGCATTTTCCTCCTCACTACGCTGATCTCAATCTTCTATTTCACAGGACCAAAAGGCTTGCAGACCTCCATTGAGGAATCGAAATACAAATATAAAGTCGTCTACTGGCTTCAGGAGCTGGGCAGGGCTTTGAACTCGTTTAAGGTAACAGGCAACTCAAATCTGCCCATTAGAAAAACCGATTTTAATCTTAACAAATATCTAAAATTCAGAAAAAGCCACTTTGGCGTATTGGTACTACAGTACTCTTACATTGTGATCTTCAAGACAGGTATTACGGCAGCGCTGCTCGTTTTAGGTGCCATGCTTGTGATCGACAGACAGATTACACTTGGTCAATTTGTGGCCGCTGAGGTGGTGATCATCCTTATTCTGAATTCGGTGGAGAAAGTGATTACTTACATGGACGTGGTGTATGACATGCTGACTGCTGTTGACAAAATCGCTAACGTCACCGACCTACCTCTCGAAAAAAATGGAGGTGTAGATTTCCATAAGACACCCGGACGGCTTCCATTCGCTGTTGAAGTTTCGAACGTCAGCTACAAGTATGCTGAGGGAAATAAATACATCCTCAAAGACGTAAGCTTCCAAATCAAACCGGGAGAACGCATTTGCATCTCAGGGCCTGGCGGGGGCGGCAAAACTACGCTCACTCAATTGCTCTCAGGTCTGCAAAGTGACTTCGAAGGAGCAATCAAAATCAACCAATACTCCATTCGAGACCTTGACCTCACCAACCTACGCGACCATCTGGCCAAAAACATTTCGATGGAAGACATTTTTGATGGTTCCGTTTTAGAAAATGTGATCGTTGGCAAACCCCATCTCACGGTGCAAGACGCCATAGATGCTATGCAAAAAACCAGCGTGTATGATTGGGCTGTGGAGCAAGCCGAGGGTTTGAACACGCATCTTGTAAGTGGAGGAAAAGGGTTGCCTAGATCTGTGGTACTCAAATTGATTCTCGCCCGTTGTGTTGCTAAAAAGCCCAGTCTGATTGTTTTAAATGACTATTTCTCCAGCCTATCAAGAAAGGATAAAATTCAGTTGATCAGCATGCTTACTGACCCAAAAAATAAATGGACGCTGATTGCTGTATCCAACGATCCATTAATCATGGAAGCTTGTGACCGGGTGATCGTACTGGAAAATGGATTGAAACGCGTAGAGGGGACTTACAACGAGTTGATGAAAAACAATATGCTTAACGAATTCATTGCATAAGCCATGCTGAAAATATCAAATGAAACTATTGACGACAGGCTACCAAAGGACAGGCTTTATTCGCTTCGTACTTTGCAAACACCAAAAGCAGGAAGGATTCTGGCTCGCTGGCTGTTTGTGCTGGGTCTGCTTTTTTTCGTGCTGTTATTTCTGCCTTGGCAACAGAATATCAGAGGGCGCGGAGAGGTAACAGCATTGAACCCTGCTCATAGACCCCAGACCGTAGAAACGGCAATAGCTGGACGAATACAACGGTGGCACGTGCGAGAGGGGCAACTCGTAAACAAAGGGGATACCATTCTTTCCCTCACGGAGATCAAAGAAAAGTATTTTGATCCGCAATTACTGCTGCGACTAAGTCAACAGATTGATGCCAAAGAAAGCAGCATTCAATCTAAAGATCAGAAAGCAAACTCCCTCAAAGACCAGATAAGCGCCTTACGGCAACAACAAAAGGTGAAGTATGAACAAGCGCAAGCGAAGCTGGAGGCAGAGAGAGTAAGATTTCAAAACGCTGAGAACCAGTACCAACGTAACAAAAGTCTTTTCGAAGCGGGTAACATTCCTCTTACGAAATTCCAGGACTTTGAGTACAAGTATCAGGGCAGCAAGGCAGACTTCAATAATGCAAGAATTGAACTTGATCAGGTAAATGCTGAATATCTGGATAAGATCAATAAGGCAGAGTCAGAATTCAATAATACGCTTGCAGAACTTTTTGACTCTCAAGGATCACTGGCCAAACTCAAAAACGAATATGCTAACATGAGCATACGTAATGAACAATATCAGGTGATTGCACCACAGGACGGGATAGTCGTTCGAGCGTTGAAGGCTGGATTAGGAGAAACAATCAAAGAGGGCGAGGCAGTGTGTACAATAATGCCCGAGTCATCAGATCTGGCGGTGGCGATGTACGTAAAGGCGATGGATGTGCCCCTCATTTCAAAAGGAAGAAAAGTAAGGATTCAGTTTGACGGTTGGCCCGCGTTGCAATTCTCAGGGTGGCCAAGTGTGTCCGTGGGAACTTTTGGCGGTGTTGTTGAGGTAATTGACTACGTCAATTCAAAACCGGGAGAGTTCAGAATATTGGTAACACCTGATCAGGGCGATGAAAAATGGCCCCCACAACTTCGTATGGGTTCCGGAACAAGAGGATGGGTGATGCTAAACGATGTTCCTGTATGGTTTGAGATTTGGCGACAGCTCAACGGCTTCCCGGCAAGCGTGTATCAGTCACCGGATGATTCTGTAACTGATAAGAACGAAAGTGGTAAGGCTATTGACGAAGATGAAAAATAGCATTTCGATGAAACTTAAATGCTTTGGATTCTCATTTGTGCTTGCGCTGGCATTGGCTTTTCCCACCAGAGCTCAAAATAGCGTTGAGAAAGTTTTTTTGCTCCCTGACTCTATCAACTCTTTTACACTGGATGAGTTTTACAGCATTATCCTAAAATACCACCCCGTTGTAAGACAAGCCGGGCTGTTAAGTAGCATGGCACAACAGGAACTGAGGCTCGCCAGAGGATCATTCGATCCTAAGTTGAATGTATCTCTCGACCGTAAGGATTTTCAGGAGAAGACCTACTATGACAGGCTAAATGGCTACCTGGAGTTCCCGAGTTGGTTTCCGGTAAATCCTAAAATCGGACTGGAACAAAATCGGGGAGAATTTCTTGATGCCTCGGAAACCATTCCGGGAGATCAGCTTTGGTATGCCGGAGTCTCTGTACCTATTGGTCGCGGTTTGTTTACGGATGAAAGGCGTGCCATGGTAAAGCAAGCACAGCTGATGCAGACCATGGCGGAAGCAGAAAAATTTAAAATGATCAACAAGATCCTGTTGTCCGCAGCCAAGGACTACTGGGAGTGGTACAAGGCATATTACAATTTCAGGCTGTTTGATCGTGCTTCAGGTATTGCCTCCGAACTGTTTTCAAGGGTAAAGCTAGATCAGGAGTTTGGCGAGGCCGCGGTGATTGACACCGTTCAGGCAAAAATTACCCTGCAAACACGCTTGGTTGAAAGGCAGGAGGCATTACTTCAATTCCAAAACACCGGTATAATTTTGTCCAACTATCTGTGGAGCGAAGAAGGCATTCCTCTGCAACTGTCAGATGCGGTAGCTCCTGTGCTTTCATCCGAGGACCTTTCACTGCTCGACTTACAAACAGCCAGCATGCTCGCAGAACAGGCCAGACAAAACCATCCTGAGCTCATAAAGATCAGAACCAAAATCGATCAACTTGAAATTGACAGACGTCTGGCACAAGAGTTTTTGAAACCTCGTTTCGATCTATCCTATTCGTTATTATCTCTGCCAGACCCAGTGGAGATCAATCCACAACGCGACTACAAATTCGGGGTAGATTTTTCCATTCCTGTCTTCCTTCGAAAAGAGAGGTCGAAGCTTGCCTTGACAAGGTTGAAGGTTCAAGATGCTCAATTCATGCAAAGCCAGACGGAGCGTGAGATTGTTAACGAAATCAACACTACATTCAATACGCTTGTTAATTCCAATACCATTCTCAGCCAGCTTAGGGAAATGGTAAACCTGTATGATCGGATGCTGGAAGCTGAACTACTAAATCTGGAATATGGAGAAAGTGACTTGTTCAAGATCAATATTCAGCAGGAAAAGCTCATCCAATCTCAAACAAAGCTGGTGAAGCTCATGGCCGAATACCAAAAACAAAAGGCGACCTTATACTGGGCGGCAGGTTTGAGAAACTTAAATGCCACTGATTAACTACTCCCACTCTGGCGGTGGATTGCGGGATGCCGTGAAGGAAGACAGCTCTTCGCAGGCATGCCAAAGCGTACAGTTGTCGCTTGGCTTTATATTATATTCCGGTACCGCTATTGGTGCGTCCTTGCCTGTCAAAAAATTAATCTGCTTGCTTACTGAGGACGCATAAAAAATGCCCATTACCGGCAGGTTCGAGTTTGTTGAAAACAAATTGGTTTTTGTTTTGCCCACAGCAGGTTGAAACAAACTTCCAGCTCCCTCTTTTTGATCTTTGATCAACTTCCAAAATTCGAAGGCTTGTTCGGTCAAACTCATCTGCTCAACCTTCACCATGTATTTCCCTCGACCAAAAGTCCATTGGTCAAATGGAATAAATCCAATCTCAATATTTTGATAGGTACCATTAGTTGATATTATGTCTTCACTCAAACTTGGCCTAGTTTCATTCACTGATACCCAACAAAGACAGCATGTACACTCGCCAAATTCCTCAAGAGTACCACCAGCAAAAGGGTTGAAACGGCTGATGAAATTATATCTCCACCCACTGCATTCTGGCGGATCTGGTGGAGGTGGAGGTGGCCCATTGGCACAACTTGCTCCATTGAGCCGTCTAAGTTGAGGAAATGCTTCCAACATGTATGAACCTGTGAATCTCCATCTAACAAATGAGTTAGTGGCTTGCGAGTCCATGAATACCTTAAAACCATTCTTGGCAGGGCCGTCCAACTGCGGAATGGACTGCCACTCAAACCTTATTGCATCGATCTGACCTGTTGCCTTGAGTTCATCAGGTGTTGACTCAAATATCGTCCCATCCAGCATTTGTATGCGGATCGCATATTTTCTCCCAATCTGACCACGAATTCCGCTGGGGTTAGTTTCGTATACACCGAGTTTATTCGACTTCAGCTCCTCAGATTGACCTGCATCATCGAATATTGTAACGCTTTTTGCCAGAAGGTAGGTGATACTGTTAAGGTTATCAACATTAGTTGTAGAGCGAAATAGCTTTACCTGATAGGGGCCTGGCGCATCGGTAATTTGACCTTCGACCACAAGGGTTCCTGTCTGCTGATCAACATTATCAATTTCAAGTCGACTAACGCAAGCGTCAATCACTAGAATTGATACGACAAATATCAAAGACCACTTCATTTTTCAAGCTTCGATTCAATATCAAAACCAAGCAAGGTCGCTATTCCCACTCTGGCGGAGGATAGGCCAGTCCATTGGGGAAAGTCGCAAGTCGCTGGCAGTCCGACCATAAAACGCAATTGTCCTTTGGTTCGATGCTGGGTTGAGGTACCTCAACTTCAGCATCATCCGCTGTTAAAAACATCACTTTGCTCCTGATTGCCGCTGCATAGAAAATGCCCATCACAGGACTATCACTATTCGTTGAATAGAGATTGGTCTTCGTTCTTCCAAAGGCTGGTTGAAACAAACTTGAAGAACCATCCTTTTGATCTTTGAAGACTCTCCAAAAGTCGTAGGCCATTGATGACAAACTCATCTGCTCAATTTTTACCATATACTTGCCCTCACCAAAGGTCCACTGATCAAACGGAACATAACCTACATCAACTTTTTCGAAGGTTCCATCCGTCACCACTACCCGTTCACTCAATGTAGGTTTCTTTTCTTGCTGGGTCACCCAACAAATACAACATGTACATTCTCCAACATTTTCCAGAGAACCTCCTGCAAATCGGTTGCCCGGAACGGCAAGATTGTAGACCCAACCGCTGCATGGTGGCGGATCTGGTGGTGGTGGCATTGAACCACAGTTGGCATCATTCATTTTTCTGAATTGCGGAAACGTTTCAAGAACATAAGTTCCGGAGAAACGCCATCTTAACTGAACACCAGATTGGTTGCCTTTAGCATTTACAAAAATTCTGAATCCATATTCTTCGGGTCCTCTCAAAGGTTTGTAAGTTTCCCACTTGTAATAAAGTGAATCAATTGAGCCAACTGGATTCATTTCATCAGGTTGCGACTCATAATCAGTGCCATCGAGTAGTTGAATTCTAACCCCATATTTTCTGCCAGGCTGCCCTCTAATTCCGTCAGGTGCTGTCTCATAGAGCCCATCCTCTTTGTACGTGATCACTTCGGCATTCCCCAGGTCGTCAAAAATCGATACCTCCTTGGCGAAAACCGGTTTGGCATTGTTTAGAATTGCATCGCTTACCGAAGCTCGAAAAAGACGAACCTGATAGGGCCCTGGTGAATCTGTAATTAATCCGTCAACTACCAGTGTGCCCTCTTCCTGTGCTACTCCTTCTATTGATAAGCGATCAACACACGCAGCAATTAGCAGCATTACAGAAAAAAGTAGCAAAGCTTTCTTCATGGTTACGTGAAGTTACCCAAAATCAAACCCTTCAGTATCCCCCGCATTTGGGTATAGCCTCAACTTAGAATTTTCTCAGTTATTCGCCAGTAATCGACTTGATCACCTGTTCAGCAACGCGCTCGGCTGAAGCCAGGGCACCATTGATGGTGCCGGCATCGCCAGAGACATCTGTGGCCTCTCCCGCAAAAAATAACTTATCGCCAACAGGGACGCCTAAAGCCTCTCTGTCGGCAAGACTGCCCGATGCTAATGGATAGGAGTATCCACCTTGAATGTATTCTTCTTTGCCCCAGTCAAGGATCAACGACAAAACCTGATTGGTATTTAGATCCCTTCTAACAAACTGAGTAGCTTGACCCCCGTAGATCGTATCAAGTTCAGCCAGTATGGTATTGATCATGTCGGCACCCTGCGCTGAAAGTTCGACAGCTTTTGGACCGTTGATGGTAATGGATAGGGTTTGATTGAATTCACTTCGACCCACACCAGCACTCAGGCATGTTGGGAATGATGATCCCCCCCAAATAAATCCAGAGGTCTCACCCCAAAAATTTTTCTTAAAGTCAATCACCACTTTGATGCTGTGATCCATTCCAAACTTGGCCATGGCTCCGCTCATTGCACTGGGTAGGCCTGGAGAAAAGGAAATCAAATTTTTCTTAAGGATGGACAACGGCACCGTCACGATTACTTTGCTTGCTTCGATTTGCCCACCATTGGCATCCGTGATTACAATTGGGTTGGAGGAGTAATTTATCGAAGTCACCGGAGTATTCAATTGAATCAGCTCTCGCACCTGATCAAATCGAAAGATGAGGAAGTCCTGCATCGGATTTGTTTTCAGCGTAAAGCGTTTGCCATCATGTGTCCGGGTTTGCAATGCCTCCGCCACTCCAGCAATACCAAGATTGGCATTGGATGATCCGTAGAAATTTCCAATCTGAGAATTCACAAGATTCGATACACGCGTTGGCAGCCCGGCTGCTGCGGTCGCAGCGGTAACTGCCGGGCCGGAATAGTCCGCCAGATTGTCTACAAAATTCTGGGCGCTGGCAAAATCACCATCAGGCTCCCATTCGCCACGTGTCTTAGCCAGGTTATCAACAATAAAACGGTCAGATGAAACCGTATCAAGATCATTAGTCGCTACTCTGAAGTTCTGGATATTGGTTCCCCAAATGGAGTTTGTTCCATACACCACTTCAGCCCCCAATTCTACAGGAAAGTCCGCGGCCGAGATGTTGATCAAATCCGGTTGGTTGCGAAGGGATCGGATTCTTCCACCAACCTGACCAGCTGCTTCAAGTATTTTTACCTGAATTCCTTTGGCGTTTAAAATATCCGCTGCATACAGTCCAGCCGCACCAGCGCCAATAATTACGACATTCCCATCGAAAGGAATTTCAGGCCCTGGATCATCCTTGCTACACGATGTCAACAAATGCGGCATTACCCAGCCTGCCGACAGACCTAGTCCCAACTGTTTTAATACTTTTCTGCGCTTCACCATTCTTACTTTGGCGGAAAGATAAATATATGCCAGGATTTATTGAAAATTGAGGCAGTAATGCTGTATTTGAGCTGAAATCGAGAGCTAATCATATACACTGATAAACGGCCTAAAACCCAGATGAATGCGTGCGGTTGAAAGAAAATCTCACATCCCAAAAGTAGCTATTGTTGGACCCGAATGTACTGGGAAAACGGACCTTTCGGCTTTTTTGGCAGAACACTACAAAACAGCCTGGGTTAAGGAGTACGCCAGGGCTTACCTCGATAATTTAAATCGGCCTTACGATGAAACCGATCTGCTCAAAATAGCGCACGGACAGATACGGATGGAAGACGAGTGGAGTTCTGAAGCAAGCGGCCTACTGATTTGCGATACCAATCTCATCGTTATCAAAATCTGGAGCGAATTCAAGTATGGTCGGTGCGACCAGGAAATTATTGACCTCATGCAGTCCAGAAATTACGATCTGACATTGCTAACCTTCATCGACATCCCCTGGCAAGATGATCCACAACGTGAACACCCAAAAGAAAGACAAAAGTTGTGGGATACTTATGTGTCTGAACTGCAAAAGCAAAACCTCTCGTTTGTGGAGGTGAAGGGAGAAAGAGATCAACGAAGATCAACAGCCACCGCTGCAATCGATAAGCTTTTAAGCAAGAATGTAAATGACTGAAAAAGTTGGTCCCTACGCGGCCTTCGGTATTAGAGACTTTCGTCTTTTCATCCTCGCTCGTCAATGCGCAACTTTAGCGATTCACATTCAGGCAACCATTGTCGGGTGGCAGTTGTATGACATTACGCACGATCCCCTTGCCCTAGGGTTAATCGGACTGGCGGAGGCTGTTCCTGCTATTACGGTATCATTGTATGCTGGACATATCGCTGATGTGGTTCCTCGAAAAAACATTATTGTAACCACCATCAGCGTCTTATTCCTCTGTGCATTCTCGTTATTGTTCTTCACGCTAGAGCCTGGCGCATTTATTCTGGCTTTTGGGGCGTTTCCAATCTACATCGTAATTTTTATTAGCGGTTTGGCAAGAGGATTTCTATCGCCAGCCAACTTTTCTTTCATGCCTCAGTTGATTCCAAGACATCTGTATGCCAACGCGATTTCTCTCAACACAACTTTCTGGCTGATCGCATCAATAGTAGGTCCGATGTTGGCCGGGTTTATCTATGCACTTTTGGGAATTTCGGCTACCTACCTGGCTGACGTTATCCTTCTGATCGGGGCCTTGCTCTTCTACTTTTCGATTCCAGGTCGTCCGGTTCCGCCTGTTTCGGATGAGCAAGGCGTGCGTCAGAAAATTAAATCGGGATTGAAGTTCGTAATGAAAACGCAAGTTATACTCGGTGCCATCAGTCTGGATATGTTTGCTGTATTGTTTGGGGGGGCTGTCGCACTGCTGCCGATCTTTGCTGCCGAAATCTTAAAGGTAGGCCCGGAAGGGCTGGGAATGTTGAGGGCCGCACCAGCCATCGGTGCTGTTCTTATGGCGTTTTACATCACTCACAACCCAATCAGGCGGAATGCCGGTAAAGTGATGCTGATTTGTGTGGCCGGATTTGGCGCCAGCATGATTGGTTTTGGGCTTTCCACCAGCTTCATCTTTTCCCTGGTAATGCTCATGCTCAGCGGCATGTTTGATAGCATCAGTATGATTATCAGGAGCACGCTTATTCACACACGTACTCCCGAAAACATGAAAGGCCGGGTGTCGGCAGTCAATAGCATCTTTGTCGGGTCTTCAAATGAGATAGGAGCTTTTGAATCAGGCGCCACAGCGAAACTGATGGGGGCGGTAGCATCGGTTGTGTTTGGTGGTTTCATGACGCTGGTTGTCGTAGGCGTCACAGGTTGGAAAGCCAAGAAACTCAGAAATCTGGATCAGTTGGAAGGTGATCACTGACGCTCATCCATTCACCTCCACTTATCACTTTCCGTTTTTATTTCCTTCATTATAGTGGTACTTTTTGATACCGAACCTAAAAATTCCATCACATGAAATCCATTCTTCTTGCTCTTGTATTAAGTCCGTTTGTTGTCTTTTCCCAGAATACGCTCAATGTCCCTGGATTAAAGGAAAGTGTGGAAGTGATTAGAGATAACTACGGTGTCAATCACATCTATGCGAAAAATCAGCACGACCTTTTCTTTGCTCAGGGCTACTGTGCAGCTAAAGATCGTCTTTTTCAATTCGAACTATGGAGACGACAGGCTACTGGCACTGTGGCTGAATTGTTAGGATCACGGGAAATAAAACGTGACATCGGTACACGGCTGTTCAGGTTTAGAGGCGACCTAAAACAAGAGATGAACCACTACCACGAAGACGGTGAAGAGATTATCACAGCCTACACGGAAGGAGTAAATGCGTATATCGCGGAAACTGAAAAGAATCCAGGTCTTCTTCCCATCGAATTTAAACTACTTGATACAAAGCCGCAGAAGTGGACTCCTGATGTAGTGATATCCAGACATCAGGGCTTGGTGATGAACCTGACGGAAGAAATTCACGTGGGAAGAATGGTGGCAAAAATGGGAGCTAAAAAGGTACGTGAGCTGGGCAACTACGGCCCTGGCGAACCGGTTCTTGACCTCGATCCGGTCATTAATGGTGACCGACTTTCAGATGATGTGATTGGAGTTTACAACGCGTTCAGAAGACCAGTGGTATTTGCACCTGAAGATGTTGTCGCGTCAGCCAATACCAACTTTGATGAATATCGATACCTGGTACAAATGGATGAGGAAGCACGACAAAGTGTGCTTGATAAAGAAAGGCAGGTAATCGGAAGTAATAACTGGATAGTGAGTGGACGCTATTCGCAAAGCGGCTATCCAATGTTGGCCAACGATCCACATCGTGCTATTTCAGCCCCCTCTCTCCGTTATATGGTTCACCTGAATGCACCAGGTTGGAATGTAGTTGGAGGTGGTGAGCCGTCAATTCCGGGAATCTCCATCGGCCACAATGACTACGGTGCCTGGGGCTTAACCGTTTTTGAAATTGACAGCGAAGACCTTTATGTCTACGAGCTAAATCCCGCTAACAAAAATCAATACAAATACAAAGGTGGATGGGAAGATATGCGCGTTGAGAAAGATGTCATTAAAGTAAAAGGAGGACCTGATGTGGATGTTGAACATCGCTATACCAGACATGGGCCGGTAACTTATATGGATGAAAAGAATAATATCGCTTATGCGGTAAGAGCGGGGTGGATGGAGATCGGAGGTTCACCGTATCTGGCCAGTTTGAGAATGGATCAGGCAACTACCTGGGAAGAATTCAGAGAAGCATGCTCTTACAGTCACCTCCCTGGTGAGAACATGATTTGGGCTGACAAGAAAGGAAACATTGGTTGGCAAGTTGTGGGCATTGCACCTATGCGAAAGAATTGGAGTGGCATGGTGCCGGTACCTGGTGATGGCAGATATGAATGGGCTGGTTATCTGCCAATCAAGTCGCTACCTCATGTCTTCAACCCCGACAAGGGGTTTTGGGCTACGGCCAATGAAAACCTCGTGCCTCAAAATTATGAACACCGGGATGCTGTAGGTTGGAGTTGGGCGGAGAGCTATCGCGCGGATCGCATCAACGAGGTACTGGCAAAGAATCAGAAGTTTTCGATCGGTGATATGATGCGGCTGCAAGCCGATTACCTATCGATACCTGCACGTACCCTTATTCCACTACTTTCAGAGCTCAAGTCCAGCGACAAGAATACGGAGACGGCTCGTCAAATGCTGACCAAATGGGATTTTGTAATGGACAAGAATTCGGTCGAAGCAGCGATCTACAAGGCGTGGGAGGAGCACCTGGAGAAAAACTGTATGGATCTCTTTGTACCGACAAATGGCAAAGATCTCGTGCGCTACATCCCGCTAAGTAATATTATTGATTGGATATTAACTGCACGTCCGGAGTTCGGTGCCAATTCTGTTGCCGGCCGTGATGAGTTTCTTATTAAGTCATTGAAAGACGCCATCAGTGATCTCACTAAAAAACTCGGGGCCGATATGCGCAAGTGGCAATATGGACAGCCATCTTACCATCACGTGTTGATCAAACATCCCATGAGCAACGCAGTGGATGCGGCCACAAGAAAGAAAATTGAGGTAGGCCCGCTGCCCCGAGGAGGCTATGGTTCTACACCTGGTATGACAGGTGATGGAGATAACCAGACGCATGGTGCCACCTTTAGAATTGTTGCAGACACTGAAGACTGGGACAAGACTATGTTTACCAACTCTCCCGGGCAAAGTGGTAATCCAGAAAGTAAATTCTATAGTAACCTGTTCCCGCTATGGGCAAACGACAAGCACTTTCCTGTCTACTTTAGCCGAGAACTTGTGGAGAAATCAGCATCTGAAAAGACCATTTTGAAGCCCTGACAGACGTTTTCTGAAGATCAGTCGGCAATGTGACCAAAGTCACTGTTTGTTTTGCGGCATTGAAATATACTTGTTACAACATTGAACGGATGAGTAACAAGATTTTGAAAGTGCTTATTGTTTGCATGATTTGCTTTTCGCTGGTCTATGGACTCGTCTGGCTGTTTCAATGAATAGTCAACTCAAAACAATACTGATATGAAAAAGAACATGGGAAACGCTGACAGGATGATAAGAATTGTCCTGGCTATCGTCTTTGCTTCATTGTACTTCACTGGCGTTGTGCAGGGTACGCTCGGCCTTGTGTTGGTGATTTTAGGAGGAGTATTTTTGCTGACAAGCTTTGTAAGCTTCTGCCCGCTTTATGCTATTGTGGGGCTAAACACCTGCCCTGCAAAAAAGACTACTTGAAGTAGTTATTTTCTTACAGGGAAACCATCGCCTTGAAAAGGGCGGTGGTTTTTTTATCCATTGAAATAATTGGGGAAACTCCACACCATCCAGCCGTACACAGCAAATCGGAGTACCCGGGCTATTGAGATCAACAAAAATGAACGAAGCGGAAAATTGATGGAGCCGGCAAGCATGCACATCGCTGAAAACGGAATTGGCGTCACTGCACCCACCAGCACAAGGTACCCGCCATATTTGCGAAGACTATTCTGATACTGGCCGAGATATTTTTCACTTATTTTTTCAAAAAATCCCGTTTTGGAAAAATTACGCCCAACATAGTAACCGACTACGCCTGCGCCATAGGATATGATGGTCAGCGCTGAAAGATCAATGATGTAGTTATGCAGCGGAATGTGATTCAATACATAGACGTACATGAAAAATTCAGGGGGTATCAATCCAAAAATTATTTCAGATAATGTGAATACCCCGTAGAACAAAAAGAGGCTATCATAAATCTGCTCCACTCTTGCCTGGAAGTTCTCCTGTATGTACTCCTCAAGCAATATGAAAACAGTAATAATCACTGCGAACCACATCAGCCCTCTCACAAGATTCCTAAAAAGAAATCTTGAGCGTGTCTCTTCCTCAACAGGCTCCATTATCGCTAATTTAAAATAGGGTGGCGTTTAAACGGCTTCTGCTCATCAAATAGCTTTCGGTAGGTGTGATGAACCTTGCAAATATGGGCTCCTACTTGCTCAACCACAATAATCATCTTAGGATTAAAATCACCGATCCAATTCATCTCATACTCTTCATACCGCTTGTATTTCACTTGCAAAACCTCTCGAGCACTTAGTACCATTGCGCCATCCAGTCCCTTTCCCTGGTGCTGAGGCACTATGCCAAACAAGATCCCAAAAGCCTTTTTATTGGTTTTGCGCAAGGTATGCCACAAGAACATTAACTTACCCCACCAGTTGAGTTTACCATTCACATACTTGAAAATCTGGTTGATCTCCGGCAACGAAAGAAAAAACGAAACCGGTTCACCTTTAAAAAATCCAAAATAGAGCAATCTGTGATCCATGATGGGCTTCATCTGCTTCACAATTAGATTTGCCTGCTGCTGCGTTAGCTCAGGGGTTTCAGCTCGGTTGGCCCACGCATTATTGTAAACAGTGCGAAGGTATTCAGCCAACTTGCCGATTTCATTTTTTCTGAGATGGCGAAACTCATAATCAGGATCCTCAGCCAGTCGTAGTGCTTTATCCTCAAGTTTTTGTGATAATGGATCCATGACCTTCCTGGCAAAGGTGAATTGCTTGAAGTATACCTGAAATCCGTAGTCTTCAAAAAAATCCTTGTAAAACGGAGGATTGTAGTTGCATTGGTAGTTAGGCTCCCGGTCGAATCCATCCACCAATAAACCCCACCAGCGATCGCGGTTTCCAAAATTGATGGGCCCGTCCATGGCTTCCATGCCCCTCTCCTTAAGCCAGTTTTTACACTGATCGAGAAGCATGAAGGCTGCATTCTTATCGTTGATGCATTCAAAAAAACCCATGCCTCCGGTAGGCTGGTCATTGCCCTTTTTTACAATCTTTTCATTGACAAATGCAGCGACTCTACCTATCGTGTTGCCGCTGTCGTCATAGAGAAGCCAACGACAACACTCCCCGTGACGAAAGGTTTTATTCTTGCTCTTGTCAAAGACCGACTCAATATCTTTATCTAAAGGCCGAATCCATTTGGGCTCATTGGCATAAAGCCGAACCGGAAGAAGTAAAAACTCCTTAACATCATCGCTCGACACCACTTCTTTAATTGTCATCTCAATCAAGTTGTTGATTTGGTAACACTATTGTGAAGGTAGTGCCCACATTAGGTTGGCTTTCAACCTCAATCGTTCCATTAAGTTTTTCTATTGCATTCTTTACAATATAGAGACCCAGGCCAGAACCGTCCGATACCTCACTCGCCCTATAGAACATGTCAAAAATATTTGAAATCTGATCCTGATTGATGCCAACGCCATTGTCCGAAAATACAATTTTTGCCCGAGTTGGCGTGACTTCTATATTTATTCTGATTACAGACCTATCGAGTTTTTGATTTCTGTATTTGATCGCATTGGAAATCAGGTTTCTGAAAATTTCTTTGATCCGCCACAAATCACTGCAAAAATCTTCACCCGAAACAGATATCTCTTTTGACGTAGTGTCTGATCCAGACAAATAAGTCAACTCAGAAAACGCATCTTCAATTACATTAAGAAGATCAACTTTGACAATCTTCACCTGCATTTTCAGGTTTTTGGAATGACTCAAAACATCCCCTATGAAATGATCCAGTTGGTTAGCTTTCCTTCCAATAATTTGCAGGTACTCCTCCAGATTATCATTGTTGCCCTCAAGCCCAGCAAGATTGACCAAACCCAAAATCGATGACAACGGAGCTCGCAAATCGTGAGACACTTTGTATACAAAGTTATCGAGTTCGGTATTGCGAATCTTCAGTTCATCCTCAACCCTCTTGCTTTCTGTGATATCAACATAAACACCAAAGATGCCAATCGTCTCGTTTTCCATTTTTACCGGCATTCCATAAATGATAACCGATAGCAATCCACGTTCCCTCGACATACGCACCGTCTCTAACCGAATGATTTTTTTCGAAGAGATCAATGAATTTAAATCACTACCCTGATCCGTAAGCTCTTTTGGCACTATGAAGGGTTCAAGATTTTTTCCTCTCAGTTCTGCGAGGGAATATCCAAACATTTCCTCGAAACCGTGGTTAACGTTGGCCACACAGCCCCCTGGATCCAGAAGAACAATAGCAAGTGGTGTATTCTGAAAAAGCTGCGTGAAAAGAGTCTCACTTTTCTTTATTGCAGCAGCCGCTTCCTTTTGCTCGGTAACATTGATAAAAATATTAAGGACAGCCGGATCACCTGCAAATCGAACTGGGAGTGCGCTTGAAAGAACATCGATGGCACTTCCATCCAGTCTCACATATTTCTCCTCGATTTGTGGGGCGGGGGTTCCGTTAAGAACATTTTTTATGCGGTCAAAAACGAGAGGACGTATTTCTTCTGCGATAAATTCAATAACGGGCCTTCCCATGAGTTCATCAGCGTCCCTTGCGCCCACCGTGTGGGCGGCATAGCGATTGGCATATATTATATGCCCTCCTGTGTGAATAGCGATTCCAACTGGAAGAAACTCAAGCAATTTTTTGTAGTCTGTTTCCAATTGTCGCTCCCGGTCTTCGGCTCTTTTGCGATGGCTGATATTGGACATGATACCGCTACAGACTATCGCGTTATTCTCCAACTTAATCGGTGTTCCTTTTGCCTCAATCCATATAAGTTCATCACCGGAATGAACACGGCCCTCCCAGGAAAACTCCTCAAGTGTCTTTATGCTTTGCTCCACGTTCTGCTCCAGTTTTTGCCAGTCATCCTCATGAATAAATTCTTTCATCGGGATTACGCCACTAAGCAGGACTTCCCGTTTCAGTCCCAGTAATTCTTCACACCGCGGGCTGAGGTACGTGAAATCTCTCGAACCATCCGGGAAAATGGTGTACTCAAATACGACTGCGGGCAGATTATCAATTATCTGCTGCAACACACCCTTTTGAGACAATCCAAGGCTCTGATTCATAATTCTTTATGGGCCATAAAAGGCAATATAATGGATTGACCTTAAATGAAATCTAGCTGGTAAGGAATTGGCAGAAATTGGAGAATTTAGTTATCGATTTGCTTCAACATGACTGACGCTGGCTAAGTCCCAGTCGATCACAAGCCCTTTGGCAATGCCATCGGCTACTTCTTTGCCATACAGATGCTCCACCAGAAATAACGCGGGGTCGTAAGATTTCGCACCACCCGCGGAAGTAATTGCCTTTCGGTCATGAACGAAGCTAACGCCCTCGTGAACTGTCAGCTGAGGAAACATCTCTCTGAAGCGGCCAATATCGCCCGGAAAAGTGGTACACTGATACGTGTCCAGCAAACCGGCATTGGCCAACACAAAAGCCCCATCACACAGTGACATTATGTAAGATGATTGTTTAGCCGCGCTTTTTACGAAAGACGTCAGCTCTTCATTTTGCAGATCTACATCCATGCTATGCTCCGCACTTGGCACGATCAAAATATCAATCCGCGGAACCTCATCACCAAACGCGTAGTCCGGCAAAATCCTAAGTCCTTCGAATGTAGTAATGGTATCTCTATCTGGCGCGACAGTAAAAACCTTAATCGCTGGATTGGCATGAAACTTTGTGTGGTGAAGCACGTCCATCGGGGCGATCAACTCGGAGTTGTAAACACCATCCACAATTAAAAATGCTGCGTTCAACTCTCTCGCTGGCAGAACCGGTATTAGTCTTTCATTCTCACGCCCACTGTCGATCGAACAAGATATGAAACCCAGGATCGCGGTGGCAAACAATAGTGAACGCATTGGATTCGGATTTGAATTTGTAATTATATAAAGTTTTTAAGACGAAACCTTGTAAGCTTTACAACTTATAAAGCGCCAAAAGAAATAGTCGGATTGATTAACAAAAAAGCCGTTGCCCTCGATGGCTGTTTGCCACTCAGGTAATTTTCTCGCATCAATCGAACCCACTACTCTAAAAAAAATATACATTATTCGAAGAAAAAGACTGTGCCACCAGTGCTTCTTTACAAAGTCTGCAACTAACCAAAGTCCCTCTTTTTTTACTCTCCTTTTAACCAACTTGATCACATCAACTACATTATCATCAGAAAACATATCGAGGAAAAAATGAGTGATAACAGCATCAAATTGGATTTCCGGGGTGTCGAGGTGGGTGCCATGTACCAACTCAATTTGCTCAAGGTACTCCGGATTATTTTGTTCAACCTTCTTCAACAAGCGAGATGATGCTTCGACAAAATACACAGTGCAACCGGCATTCAATTGAAATAGCTTTCTCATCCACCTGCCGGAACCGCCACCCAGCACCAGTATCCTGGCGTTTGGAGGAATCTGATCCAGATGAATCTCTTGTGCCTTCTTAATAGCGCCAAAAAAAACAATATCAGCGAGAAAATCATAAATCGGTGCAATACCATCAAATCGATTAAGCCTTCGTTCCATTAAGAAATCAGATAGACCAGCGGGACAAAAAATACAAAATCTCCGACTACCCGATACCGCTCTCCCTTTCTGTGCCAATCAGGAAAAAGAAAGACAACCAACAGCAAAAGGTACATTACCAAAAATGTGAACCATAACTTCTCTGACAGTTCACTCGAGAACCCTGCCAATAGATACAGCCCCGCTACTGCATACAGCACGCCAAGCAACAAGCGAACGTTCCTGTCACCCAGTTGAGTAGCAATGGTTTTATGATCGTGTTCTTTGTCGCTATCAAGATCGAACCAGGAGAATAAAATCAGGTTAATCAGAACCAGCAAAAAAAAGAGCGTCCCCGGCATGGCGAGGAAATCCGCATTGGGCTGTTTCGCAATCACCGGAATCATCACGCCAGAAAAATAAAGCACGGCACCAAACAACTCTTTCGCAGCCGATAATTTTTTAAGGAACAGAAAATAAATCAACACAAGAGTCGCAAGGATAACTCCAACGATTAGAATCTCACGTTCAATGTTGAGCACAAGAAAACCAGAAGCCGCGGCAACTGCTATTGTGAACCATATCATTATCCTAAAATTCCTGGAATGAAATTGATGCCTCAGTGTTGTGGCTTGTGCATTCATCCTTCTTGCATCAAGCAAATGATCGACAGTATAAATGAGCCAAACGACCAATCCCAAACATAAACTGGTTTGCCATGAAACATTCACATCGAATGTTGAGCAAAGAAAAAGACATGAGACTACTGCTCCCAGCGCCACATCCACGCTCAATGTGTTTAGTAACAGATAGCATTTGAGGATTGTGCGCATGACAAAAAGAAAAAGCCCTCTT
>DAORAG010000014.1:0-19919 GCA_035344095.1 Cyclobacteriaceae bacterium
CAATCAGTACTATTCACATGTGGGCCGGAAAAAAGGGTGACATCGTTGACGTAAAAGGCAACTCAAATCACCCCAACGCTGTGTTTATTTCGGGTGATGTCGGATTCAACTGGGCCTTTGTAGCATCGGGTTCTGATCCAAAAGAACTTGGCGTGGCTGAGGTTGGGTTGCCACCCAGCAGCCTTGATGAATCCGATCGCAATGTGCTATTAAAAGATTATTCAATTGAAACTGTGTTTACAAATGAGATCAACGCGGTTTGGCCCACACTTGATCCGGCATTGGTCGCTAACTTTTTGGTGAACACACAAGCACCGGGCTATTTCAGCAACAAGATCGGTTTTATTGCCGGTGGTGAGTCTCCAGGCACTGCGTGGGATGTGTATGAGGCGCGACTGGACGATCTGAGCCCCTTCAATCCATCAGAGACAAGCAACCTCGTAGTTTCTTTCAAATAAGGTTCATAAAGTTGGTTGCAAAAAGCCCCGCAGATGCGGGGCTTTACTTTTGTTTCAATTTCAAAATGCCTGAGTCAAAATGATTAGAATGAGGATTGGCGAAACGTACCTAACAAACAGCGGCCAGATTTTCATGAAAAAGGAATTTTCAATTTCTGGATTACCCTGTTTTAATTCTTCAATGAGTGTGTTGCGACTCATCACCCATCCAACAAAAATACAGATGAATAGTCCGAGGAGTGGTTGAATGTATTGTGTCGTCATCGTGACGACCAAATTGAAAAGAAGATCGAAGTTGAGTGCGATGATCATGCTGACAGCCCAAAAGAAGACACCAATCGCGATGCTTGCCTTTGACCTGTCAATGTTTCTGTTGTCGACAGCGTAAGCTACTGGTACTTCCAACATTGAAATCGTAGAGGTGAGAGCAGCAATAATCATCAAAAAGAAAAATACTATGGACAGCAACACACCAATGGAACCCATTGACTTGAACAAAGCGGGCAGGACCTGGAAGATCAGGTTGGGACCAGAGATCAAATTGCCGGCTTCATCAAAAATCTGTGTCCCGGAAGCTGATGCCGCATACATTGCCGGGATGATGAGCAAGCCTGCAAGAAAAGCGATGCCTACATCACTGAGAGTTACAAGCCTGCCAAGTTTTACCAGGTTTTCCTTTTTGCTCGTATAAGATGCGAGTACTAACATGCTTCCGACACCAAGAGACAACGAGAAGAAGGCTTGCCCCAGCGCACTTGTAAATAGTCCGGCATTCAATACTTTAGTAAAATCCGGTAGCAAATAGACCTTTAACCCTTCCATCGCGCCATCAAGTGTAAGCACATAGATGACGAGTATCACCAGAATGAGCAGTAGTGTAGGCATTAATCGTGATGACCACTTTTCGATTCCATTCTTCACCCCGGCTGCAACAATCAAGATAGTGAAGAAGAAAAAAAGCGAAGCAAAAAGCATGTTGGCTCCCACACCCTGTGAGATCACCCAGGCAGCTGCGCCATCAGCACCAACCAGATTTAGAAATGGTGAAATAAAATAAGCCACCATCGTTCCCGCAATGATGGAGTAGAAGCTGAGGATAAGGCCTACGGTAAATAATCCAAGAAATCCCACAGGAACAAATCGACTTCCGCCTTTGATACTTTTGTAAGCGCCAACGGGATTCGATTGTGAATGTCTTCCAATTGTAAATTCAGCAAGTAGAATTGGATAGCCCACCAGGAAAGCCATAATCAGATACAGTATTACAAAAGCTGCGCCTCCGTTTTGTGCAGTTTGAGTTGGAAACCCCCAAATGTTTCCCAGCCCTATGGCTGAGCCAGCTGCCGCCATAATAAAACCAAAAGATGATGAAAATTCACCGCGTGAAGCACCGCTCATAGTTTCGAAGGGTTAGTTAACCTTAACGTAAATATTCAAGATCGATAATCTTAAAACGTTAAAACTATCAAATTAAATGACTAAAAACGAAACAGGGATTGTTCGGCTTATCTTTTTATATTGTCCGACAAACCCTGAAGATGGTCAATTTTATTATTCGCGTGTTTAAACGATATCCATGGTTTAAACGCCTCAACGCAAAAGTGACATACGAATTGCTGGCAAAAAAAATACCTGCCGAAGAGTGGCAATTTATGAACTATGGATATGTGCCGAACGCGAATGAAAAACCATTCGATATTCCGTTAGGGCCAGAAGTGCAACGACATTCATTGCAGATGTACCATTACCTGGCATTAAAAACTGACATTCACGGCAAAGATGTTTTAGAAGTTGGAAGTGGAAGGGGAGGAGGCGCCAAGCATGTAGCAGGTACATTGCAACCCGCCAGTTACATTGGAATGGATCTCGCACAAAGCGCGGTAGATCTTGCAAAAAAACTTCACAAAGTTCCCAACCTAAGTTTTATCCAGGGAAGTGCTGAATCTATTCCGTTGCCAGATAACTCAAAGGATATTGTATTAAATGTTGAGTCGTGTCACGCCTATGGTTCAGTTGACAAATTTTTAAGCGAAGTGAAAAGAGTGCTGAAGCCTGGTGGTTATCTTTTGTTAGTTGATTTCAGGAGTGTAGAAAATATGGATTTGCTGAAGTCGCAACTTGCCAACAGCGGACTGGAACTAATTGAGGAGGAGAATATAAGTCAGAATGTGATCAACGCCATGGAGGAGGAAGACGAGACAAAGCAGGCGCGAATTAAGCGATTAGTTCCGGCTAAATGGCAAAAGTTGTTCGCAGACTTTGCCGGAGTGGTTGGTTCAAAACTTCACACCAACCTTAAGAACGGCACTCGATTATACTATCGGTTTGTACTCAGGAAGAAATCGTAAACTGACTTATTAAGCTACTTCAAATGCTTCACTTGTGGCGCGTTTCATATATG
The DNA here is from genome assembly GCA_035344095.1 of Cyclobacteriaceae bacterium. Lineage (GTDB taxonomy): Bacteria > Bacteroidota > Bacteroidia > Cytophagales > Cyclobacteriaceae > ELB16-189. The sequence goes on from DAORAG010000014.1 coordinate 2,860, forward strand.
AATCATAGTCAAATGGCACGTCTCCACCATCAAGCAAACATCCTTCAGGAATTGTAGGATATATTTCTTCGTAGGTTTTTACCAGGTTCATGAATACACGTCTGTAGACGTGTGTACGATTGAGTTGGCGAGGGTGATCAAGTCCGCATGCGCCAAGTAGTTCGACAAAACTTTCTACTGTGTTCTTATGGAAGTTGGCCACGCGCACTTTCTTGTCCTCTATAACAAGACCCTTCATGAGTGCCTTGTTTTGCGTGGCAACACCTGCCGGGCAGTCATTGGCGTTGCAGCGGAGCGCCTGAATGCAGCCAGCGGCCATCATCATGGCCCTTGCGCTGTTGCATAAGTCAGCGCCTAGTGCCATCGCCCTTACCATGTGAAATCCGGTGAGGATCTTTCCACCAACAATTAATTTCATTTGATTTCTTATACCAAATCCCCTTAAAGAATTGTCAACAAATGCGAGCGCATCCAAAAGAGGCATGCCTACAAAGTTCGAAAATTCAGGTGGAGCTGCTCCGGTACCGCCTTCACCACCATCTACTGTGATGAAATCCGGATAGCTGTTGAGTTTTACCATTGCCTTGCATATCGAAAGGAATTCACTCTTGCGTCCGATACAAAGTTTGAATCCCACGGGCTTTCCTCCTGAAAGTTCGCGCAGTTGCTCTACGAACTTGATCAATCCCTCGGGGTTGGAGAATGCACTGTGAAAAGGTGGAGAGAAGACTGTGACGCCAGGTTTTACCAATCGGATCGCTGCGATCTCAGGTGTGTTCTTTTTACCGGGGAGAATTCCACCGTGGCCGGGTTTTGCGCCTTGTGAAAGTTTCACTTCAATCATTTTCACATTCTCCCGTGTCGAATTTTTCTTAAAAGCTTCCGGGCTGAATCGTCCTTCTTCATCACGAGCGCCAAAGTATCCAGTTCCAATCTGCCAGATCAGGTCTCCGCCATGTTTGAGATGGTATGTGCTGATTCCTCCTTCACCCGTATTATGGGCAAACCCTCCCAGCTTTGCCCCCCAGTTCAATGCTTCAATGGCGTTGCTGCTGAGCGAACCAAAACTCATCGCTGAAATATTTAAGACACTGGCATCATACGGTTGTTTGCATCGACCTTCTCCAACTCTTACGCGTGGACTGTGATTCATAGTGTGAAAGTCTTTCGGTGAGATGGAATGAGTAATCCATTCATATCCTTCTGCATATGTATTCAGTTGCGTTCCAAAAGGAGTCGTATCAATTTGTTTTTTGGCGCGTTGGTAAATAACAGAGCGATCATTGCGATTGATGGGAGCACCGTCAGTATCTGACTCAATAAAATATTGTTGAATCTCGGGCCTTATCATTTCAAAGAAATATCGCAACCTGCCTATCACAGGAAAATTTCTTTTGATGGATTGTCTCTTCTGTAGCATGTCACTGACACCCATATATATGAGCGGAGCGACAATGACAAAAAGGAGTAATACATCAATCCAGAAATATGACCAGACGATGATGATTGTAGAAATAATGATTGAACTAAGGATGAAGATTCTTCGTACGTTCATAGGGCTAACTTAGGCAGGTGTAGACAAATATAATAATTCTAAAAAGGGCTATCACAAGCCTTTTATGGAATAAAAAGATGGCCACTTAGGCTACGTTCATCTCCACGATCCCGCGGCTTTTATGGATTTTCAGTTCGAAGAATTGGGTGATAAATGAATTCATCCTGTTTTCAGCCAGATGAGCCTTTCGGTTTGTTGGAAGAAAGACGGTCAGATCAAGCACCGCAAGCAGAAAGTGACGCTGCTGACAAAAATTTGTAGTCCATTCATGGAAGGTATCTGTCCAGTTCTCTTTGTATTTATCCTGGTGGTCCGTGCCGTCCCAAATAAATTCAAGTTGATTGTCGCCATGTTTAAATCGGTAAACCGCTGCCATATTTTGATAGAACCCATACAGCTGCTTGACGTGTTTAGGCTTATACTTTGCCACCCTCAAGCTATGATCATCCATCAGACCTAAAGGGTTATGCAGTATGAGGTAGGCCGACTTAACTCTTTCTACCAGTTCGTAAAGGAGATGGTCTTGCAATGAAAGCTGAGCTTCTTCGAGCAGGTAGTTTTTGTCCAGAGGAAAAAATTTTCGAATCACGCTGGAACGATGGTTTCACAAAATTAAGAAAATCTTTGAAAATCAGCGCGTTGGCTAGTTGAAAAAGGTATCGGGAGGCTTGACCAGTGTTGTGGGATACTTGATTCTCAGACTCGCAGTTACATTAATTCTAAAGTGATTGAGGTCTTCAACTACCACCGGGTAAAAGTAGCCTCTCAATTCAACTGTGTTAAAGACAAGGTTTTCATTGCGCGTACGCAGCCCTATTGAATAACCCTGAAACAAACGGCCCTCGAGCACCGATTGATTTTGCTGAGACAATAGGGCAAAATCGATTTGCGGCACAACCGCGAAATTGAACCCAAGGAGTTTCCAATTGGTGAACACCAAAGCTTGAAACTTAGCTCTCAACCGGGCATCTCCAGCAAGACTATCAGCAACGAACCCCTGGATGCCTCTCTCATTGTTTACATCAAAGGGCAGCTTGATATTTCGGTTAAAATATTTGCTATAGCCAACTTCAGAGAAATGCCGAACTTTGTATCGGCTCTTATCATAAATTTTACTAAAGTAGGAGAGTGTAAGATTGGTAACTATGTCTTCGCCACGCGTGTTTCGAAAATAGCCACCTACCTGGGCGTCCAACGTGATAATATTACCTCCTTGTGTGATAGACTTTTGAAGTTCGGTGCCCCAATAAGGACGGGTCATGCCAAATTGTTTTTCCCATCCAGCAGTGAACGAGGCGGAGTAACCATACGGAACATCCTCAGTTCTGCCGAAACCGAAAACATATTTTGTTTTATAAAAATTCTGTTTGAATAATGTGAGCTGGCCAAGAACAAGAAGGCGATTGCTGTAAAGTAAATTTTCGCGTGCATTAAGTTCAATTCCTGGTAGCGTGATAAAATGTTGATCGAGCACACGAGCTGCCAAAAATCGCCTATGACGATTTTCTCCTCTCAGCCTCGTGGAACGCGTTTCCCCAAACGTAAATCCACCCCAATAGTCCTGGATGCTGTAAGCATACCGAGCAAAAATTGAATCTGGTTTTAAAAAGACATTGCGCGACCAATTACGACTGAACTCAACGCCTCCGGCCCATCGGGCATAGGGCATAAATAGAGGTCTATCGAGTCGCAAATAAACTGCGCTTTCATTTTCATTGCCTGCACCTCGGCCGTTGTCAATGTCAGTGTATCCCACTGTGCCAGTAACAAAGGTGCCATTGATTGAATTCTGACTTAGTGTATACGATGATCCAATTTGTGGCCTTCTATCTGAGTCGTAAACTCCCGTATAGGCAAATCGCAACCCTTGGCCAAGGATATTGGCATTCTGAAGGATCCAGTTTGCGCGTGTTGGACTTGATGGGTCCAGCGAAACACCGTAGCTAAAGACATCCCGGGTCATAACTAGTAAGTCAACGGAGTCGGCATCTTCATCGTAAGGCACCACAAGTATTCGTGAATCTTTAATGAAGTTAAGGTCGCGGAGGTACCTTTCATTGTCGGCCAGACGGTAGGGGTTCAATCGATCACCCTCCTTGATAAAGAGGTTATCTCTAATCACATGCCTACGTGTGTCGGTATGAAGTGCTTCACCAATTTGCACCAACTTGTTTCGAAAGACCTTGCTGGTGTCCTGTATAACTTTGTTGAAGTGGATGGTTCTGACTTGAATTCTGCGAATGACTTTGCCCTCATAAGGGATAAAGGCGTCTTCACTTTTATAATTGAATACTGTATCGGCTTCGGGTTTTCTTACGATTGACTGGATAGCCTTATCGGTTAAGGTGTTGCTTTTAAGTTTATCTAAAACGCCACCGTTGCGGGTCGAGTCCGCTTTTTGGGCCACCGTCACTCCAATTGTTCCAATAAAAACGCACAAAAGAACCTGAAATCGCTGCACAGGCTCCAAAGTTAAGCACTAGGCTTAATTGTGGCTACACTTCCGGGAATCTCATGCGAGCAGCGCGTATTCCGTACACATTAAAAATCAGTTAATCACCGCTGTTCAATTTTTATGGAATTGTTAACCACAAGAATGACGCAAACACTGAATTAGGGTTTTTAAAACAACCGCGATCTGTTGCATTATCAAATCTTTAAAGTTGGCATCAGATAATTCTAAAATCCATAAACAGTGATTCAGCTAGCCCAAGTGGATCGAAGATACTTTTGCGGTGAACTAAAAGTGGTATTAAAAGAACGACCAATATCTATCCAATTGATTGGATGATGATGGATTTTCAACCTCTAACCTTAAAAAACTAACAAATGAAAAGACTTTTACCGGGTATGTTTTTACTTCTGTTCGCTGCAGGCAATGCGGTGTTTGCACAGGGAGTTACTACCGCCACACTTAGTGGTAAAGTTACGGACGCAACAGGTTCTGAGTTGCCGGGAGCAAACGTTGTCGCTGTTCACCAGCCTTCTGGAACTCAATACGGTACTTCTACCAGGACTGACGGAAAGTACATATTTCCCAATGCAAGAGTAGGAGGGCCATACACTGTTACTTTTTCTTTTGTTGGATATCAGGAATCCAAGCGAGAGAATATTTATCTGAGCCTCGGACAGACCTTTGAGCTGAATGTTCAGCTATCAGAAGCTGCCACTGAACTGAGTGAACTTATTATTCAGTCCAGCCGGGACGATCTTTTTAATGGCGAAAGAACCGGAGCGGCCACCAATATTTCAGTTGATCAAATTAATGTGCTGCCCACCGTTGGAAGGAATATCACTGATTTTGTCCGGGTTACACCACAGGCATCGGTAACAACTAACCAGGGTATCTCTATTGCAGGGGCCAATAACCGTTATAATTCGATCTTCATTGACGGTGCGGTTAATAATGATGTATTTGGACTGTCTGAAACCGGAACAAACGGAGGTCAGGCAAATAGCATCAGCCCGATCAGCATTGATGCAATCGAAGAGTTCCAGGTAGTGATTGCACCATATGATGTAAAGTTAGGTGGTTTTGCAGGTGGAGGAATTAATGCTGTTACGAGAAGTGGTAGCAACAATGTAGAAGGTTCGGTTTACACATTCATACGCAATGAAAGCCTTGCCGGAAAAACTCCGACTGACGACCCGACTGTTACGCGTGAAAAGCTTGCTGATTTTACCGCTCAAACCACTGGCTTCCGAATAGGCGGGCCAATCATGAAAAACAAGTTATTCTTTTTCCTTAACGGAGAAATTCAAAGAGACAAAACACCACAGCCGTTTCAGTTTTCATCCTATAATGGAAATGCAACTCAGGCCGATCTGGACAACCTAACTAATTTTCTTCGAACACAATATGGTTATGATCCAGGTGGATATCTTGACAATCCATCTGAGACCAAAAGTGATAAGTTTCTGGTGCGTCTCGACTACAACCTGAGTGATATACACAAACTGACTTTCCGTCACAGCTATACCAAAGGCGAAGCGTTCAAAAGGACCCGCTCTTCCAACTCTACCATCAACTTTGCAAACAATAGCGAGTTCTTTCCGAGCACGACCAATTCAACAGCGTTGGAGTTAAAAAGCTCTTTTTCTAATAACAGGTCAAACAATCTTATTCTTGGATTTACAAATGTGCTGGATGACCGTGGAGCGATCGGGCAAGACTTTCCGCGTGTTACCATACGAGATGGTTCCAACAACATTATTTTCGGAACAGAGCCTTTTTCAACTACCAATCAGTTGAAGTCGAAGATTTTCACTGTTACTGATAACTACACGATCTACGGCAACAAACACACCTGGACCTTCGGAACTCACAACGAGTATTCTTCTTTCTACAATGCCTTTATCGGTAACAACTACGGTACCTATACTTTTGGTGACTTGGCTACCTTCCTGGCCGAAGGTAACTCAATCGACTATGAGCGTAGCTACTCTCTGGTAGATGCAAAAACTGGCGATGGAACGGAAGCGGCTGCTGAATTTCAAACACTTCAGCTAGGCGTTTATGCGCAAGACGAAATTCAAGTAAGTGACCGACTCAAAATAACAGCAGGTCTTCGTCTGGATATTCCCATGTATCTGAACAATCCTAAGGAAGATACATACTTTAATAACACTACAATTCCATTGCTCGAAGCAGCAGGATATGACCTGAAGGGTGCAAGAGTCGGAGAGATGCCAGATCCTCAGATTATGTTTTCTCCACGTCTTGGATTCAATTATGACCTGAAAGGAGACAGAACCACACAACTGCGAGGAGGGCTCGGCCTGTTTACCAGCCGTATTCCCTTTGTCTGGCCGGGTGCCAGCTACAACAACAATGGAATTTTGGTTGGCCAGATTCCAGGATTCCCGAATCCGACTGTGCCTTTCAGACCGGATCCATTTAATCAATATGTTGGTTCTGATCTCGGTGCAACCATTGCTTCTCCTTCAGGCGACATCAACTTCTTTGAAAAGAAATTTAAGTTCCCGCAGATATTCAGAGCATCGCTCGGGTTGGACAAGAAACTACCAGGAAATATTGTTGGATCACTGGAGGGTATCTACACAAAGACACTCAATAACGTGAATTATCAACAGCTCAACATTTTTGAGCCAACGGTAAACCTGGCCGGTCAGGACAACCGCCCTCGTTGGAACAGGGGAGTCCGTGTCGACAATACATACAATAGAATTATTCTCGGCACCAATACCAACGAAGGTTACAGTTATAACATCACCGCTCAACTCAGCAAAACGTTCAACGCGGGGTTCTCAGCTAACGTTGGCTATACCTTCGGAAGGTCGATGGTAATCAATGACAATACTTCTTCCCAAAACTCATCGCAGTGGAGATTTATTGAAAACGTAAATGGTAAAAATAGATTGGATTTGACTTACTCTGACTTTGATCTTGGCTCACGCATTATTGCGGGGGTGAACTATCGTAAAGAGTATGGTGGCCATTTCGCTACCACAGTGTCACTCTTTTACAATGGGCAGTCGGGTGAGCGCTTCAGCTACATTTACAGAGGCCAGCTGGCAAATGATGATCCGGGCTCAGGGGGCACTGAAGCAGACCTCATCTATGTCCCTCGAAGCTATGCGACATATGCTGAAGCTTTGGCTGCAGGAGAAATCAGACTATTGCCCATCACAGGTTCGAACGCTGTTACACCAGAACAACAATGGTTAGACTTGAATGAGTATATTGAGAATGACGACTACCTGAGCACAAGAAGAGGTCGTTATGCAGAAAGAAACGGTTCACGTTTGCCGTTCACCAGCACTTTGGATTTGAGGTTGCTACAAGATTTTTATATACAAACTGGCTCGAGACGTCATACGTTACAGGTAAGCCTTGACATCTTCAATTTCACTAACATGTTGAACAAAGATTGGGGGCGAATATATTTTCAAACCAATAACAACTTCAGGTTGATTGACTATGTGTCGCTTGGTGCAGATAATATTCCCAACTTCCAGTTCAATAAGCCGGCCACCAATAAGAACATTGATGATTCTGGTTTGGTGAGTTCAAGATGGCAGGCACAGTTGGGCATCCGGTATTCGTTCTAGTACTGACAATAGTTGTTATGTTGTGCGTAGGGGGGCTCGAAAGGGCCCCTTTCTTATTTTGATGATTAATGGTTATTTTCAATACATGTCAATACCCTTGATTGGTAAAAGGACCTTGTTCGCTTTCCTGCTGGTTGGTTTGTCGTGCGAACAAGCTCCTGTCCAGTCCCCACAAAAGTCAAACACACTCATTCAAGAACCTAAGGTCGAGGTGGACCTGGATCAAATTAAGAGTAAGGGCCACCTGAATGCACTGGTGGATAATAACTCGATGAGTTATTTCTATTATAAGGGCGGGCCGGTGGGATTTGAATACGAACTACTAAGCCGATTTTGCAAGCACCTGGGAGTGGATCTTAAAATCACTGTTATCACCAGTATCGAAGATGCAATCAACATGTTAAATAGTGGCGCGGGTGACATTATTGCTTTTCCATTGACGGTGACCAGCGAGCGAACTCGCATTGTAAACTTCGCGGAGACCCTGTTCACGACCAATCAGGTTCTTGTTCAGAGGAAGCCGGACAATTGGCAGGAGAATCCATTTTTGGCAGAGAAAAGTTTGATTCGCGACCCTTCCGAACTTATCGGTCAGCCTGTTTATGTAAAGTATGGTTCATCATTTAAGGACCGCTTGGAACACCTTTCTGAAGAAATCGGAGGCGAGATCAACATTATTGAAGACAGTGCATCGTCTGAGACCGAGTCATTGATAAAGCAAGTGGCCGAAGGGCAAATTGATTATACAGTTACGGATCAAACTATAGCCATGGTGAACGCGGCCTACTACCCCAACCTGGACGTAAATACACCAGTGAGTTTGCTACAGCGGATTGCCTGGGCAGTACGAAAGAATTCACCCGAGTTGCTTGATGCCATCAATGGATGGCTTTCGATAGTAAAGCGCGATGGCACTTTTAAGGTAATTTACGATCGCTATTTCAATAGTCCACGCACATCGGTTAAGCGAAAGGAGAGTGATTTTTCTTCACTGGGTGGAAACAAAATTTCTATTTATGATGACCTGATTAAAGAAAAGGCGGATGAACTGGGGTGGGATTGGCGATTGCTTGCGTCAATGATTTATCAGGAGTCAACTTTTATACCTAATGCAGAATCATGGGCAGGCGCCCGCGGGCTAATGCAGTTGATGCCGTCCACAGGAAAATACTATGGGGCAAAAGATTTGTTGGATCCTAGCCAAAATATTTTGGCAGGTGTCAATTTCTTGAAATTCCTCGATCGCCAATGGAGCAAGACAATCAGTGACCCCAAGGAACGGATAAAATTCATGTTAGCGTCTTACAATGTGGGTTTTTCACATGTAATCGATGCCAGAAACCTCACCAGAAAATACAAAGGCGACCCCACACGGTGGGAGGGAGAAGTTGAAAAGTATTTGCTTTTAAAATCAGACCCCAAATTTTATCGTGATCCTATCGTGAAGGCTGGATATTGCAGGTGTGAAGAACCTATAAAATATGTAAAGGAAATACTCGAACGCTACGAAGAGTACAAGCGGTATATTAATTAGCCTTTAGCGTATTGAATTGGTCAACGATTTGTTTGAAGTCCAATTGCTCCCAGCTGGTCTTGATATCAGGTTTTGTCATTACCTCGTCCATTACCTTGCGCTGAAGCGCGCCATTTAGTTGCGCCTCGCTGTACCTCATATCTTCCCGGAAGGTGACCATGGAATAGAGGGGCACCCATTGATCAGGAAACAAGTCGTGTAAACGCGCTTCAATTTTTTTTCTAAGCAGGAAATCTTCATCTGCTACCAGGTCTCGCATTTCTACAAAATTGTCGAGAGCGAGTTGTGCTATGGCATCATTGTCAGGCTTTCTTAACTCCTGGAATTTAGGTAACACCCGATCCCAATCGTCAGCCAGTTCGTCCAGTAATTGATTTAGTACATAGCAATCTTCGAATCCTGCATTCATCCCTTGTCCGTAGAATGGCACTACGCCATGTGCTGCATCGCCTATAAGAAGTGTGTTTTTCTTCACCCAGGGAAAGCAACGAATAGTAACCAGTTTTGACGTAGCATTATCTCGAAAATCCTCCAGGAGTGTTGGCATCAATGACAGTGTATCAGGAAAGTGAGTTTCGAAAAATGAAGTGATGTCAGATTTTTTCTTCAGCTTGTCAAAAGAATTTTCGCCTTCATTGGGTAGAAATAGTGTACAAGTGAAAGTTGCATCCGGATTAGGTAGCGCGATGAGCATAAAGCTCTCGCGAGGCCAAATGTGGAGTGAGTTTTTGGCAATCATGAATGAGCCATTGGCAGCCGGGGGGATACGCAATTCCTTGTAACTATGCTCAAGAAAATCTTCTGATGCCGTAATTGATCCGTCTGCTTGCATAGCCGATCGTACCGCTGAGAATGCGCCATCCGCACCGATGATCAAATCAAACTTACGGGTCATGTGAGAACCATATGTCTGAAACTTTATGGCTGTATTGTCGAAGTCAACGCCTTCACATCTGTATTCGTAAAAGAAGTGCACGCCTCTCTTTTCCGCTTCATCCATCAGCATCATGTTCAAGCCGCTACGAGAAACTGAGTTGATGAACTGTCCCTCTTTGCCATAGGGCTGAAAGGTGAGACCGCCAGAGACATTATGAATCATGCGGCCATTCATAGGTATGGCGACTTTTTTCATAGGGTCGGCTAACCCCACAGCTTCCAAGGCGCGGATACCGCGGTTACTTAAGGCCAGATTGATTGACCTTCCTGCATCCAAAACATGCTCGCGCATGTTTGGGCGTCTTTCAAAAACAGTGACCTTGTAACCCCTTTTTACCAGATAGATGGAGAGCAGAGAACCGACAAGCCCCGCACCTACTATCGCAATGTTCTTGTCTGTATTCATGTCGATGTCAAAATAAGGTGTTGAAACTAATTACAAAGAATATCGCTTGATAAAAATGAGAATTGTCAGCTTATCGTTTCAGCAGCGATGCAAATGTCGAGGCAAAAATATACACATCGCTAAAGGAGTTGTACAAAGGCACTGGTGCCGCCCTAATCACATCGGGTTCACGCCAGTCTGTGTAAATCCCTCTTTTCATTAGTCCGCTAAAGACTTTCTTTCCATTCTTCCTCATCAGAATAGACAATTGACAACCACGCATGTCGGGGTTTGTTGGGGTGATGATCTCAAACAGCCTTTCCGAGTTGTCTATTTCATTGAGCAGAAAGTGCAGGTACCCCGTTAGCAGAAGACTCTTTTTTCGGAGTTGAGCCATTGAGGTTGAATCAAAAACCTGTAACGATGCCAGGTGTGCGGCACTCGCAAGGATGGGTACATTCGAAAGTTGCCAGCCATCAGCTCCAGCCATTGGCTTAAATCCTTTCTTCATTTGAAATCTTTCGCTTTCAGAATGTCCCCACCAGCCGGCAAATCTTGGGATGCTCGTATTGTTTTTATGTCGTTCGTGAATGAATGCGCCCGCAATACCTCCGGGGCCAGAGTTAAGGTATTTATAGCTGCACCACACCGCAAAGTCCACATCATCCTTGTGGAGCTGTAACGGTACGTTTCCAACTGCATGCGCAAGATCAAATCCAGCGATCGCCCCTGCTTCGTGCGCAGCTTTGGTGATTTTTTTGATCTCAAAAAATTGGCCACTGTAATATTGTACACCGGGAAGTAACACCAGGGCAAGTTGGTCGCCATGTTCTTTGATCGCTGCTATTATATCTTCAGTGCGAAGTGCGTGTTCATCCGGTCTTGGTTTTAATTCAACCAGCGTGTCACTTGGGTTGAGTTGATGAAACCGAATTTGGGTTTCAACAGCGTATTGATCTGACGAGAATGCTCCAGACTCTATGATAATTTTAAATCTCTTTTTAGTTGGACGATAAAAGGAGACCATCATCAGGTGAAGGTTCACCGTAAGTTGATTCATGGCCACTACCTCCAGCGGCTTTGCGCCCACAAGTTTGGCTAAAACTTTCTTGCTGAACTTATGATAATACAGCCACGGCCGCTTCCCATGAAAATGTCCTTCAACGGCCAAACTGGACCAGTCATCAAGTTCTTCGTTTACAAATTTCCTTGTTGTTTTCGGTTGAAGCCCCAACGAGTTGCCAACGAAGTAGACGACTGATTTTCCGTTGTGCCTGGGTACTTCAAAATCTTTTCTACGTAATGCCAACGGATCCTGCCGATCAAGTTTCCGGGCAAAAGCAAGTGAATTTTCAAACTTCATGAGTGTAATAACAAGAGCGACACCAAGTTGTTGAACTCGGTTCTTAATTCAAAATAAATCAAGTTGATCCGCGAGGGCGCCTTCGTGTTTCAGCAGCCAGAGTTTGTTATCAAGACCTCCCCCGTAGCCCACGAGGCTACCATCTTTACCAATTACCCTATGACAGGGAATAATAATAGCGATTGGGTTCTGACCGTTGGCAAGTCCCACCGCACGAATGGCCTTCAAGTTGCCGAGTCTCGTGGCCAACTCGGCATAACTAATAGTTCTGCCATAGGGTATATCGAGTAACGCGCTCCAAACTTGTTTTTGAAACTCGGTGCCATCGGCTTCCAGAGGTACGGTAAAGAATTTTCTTGAGCCAGCGAAGTATTCCTCCAACTCTTGACGGCATTGTCTGGTTTGTGGAGTTTCCTTCTCTGGTTCCTTTTGTCCTTTTAGAAAGCTGACTCCTGTAATAGCATCACCACGTGATCGAATCTCAAGTTCACCCACCGGGGTAAGGAAATAAATAATGCCTTCCACCCTATACGAACCGCGGGTCGGCTTCCATTACCTTCCCACACTTGGAGCAGGTTCTGAATTCTTCCGAACCATAAAACTCCTTGAATCGAGGTAAGAAGTCTTTTTCAATGTTGGTAAGGTGAAACTTATACTCCTTCAACTTGTTGTTGCAATTTTCACAAAACCACATTAAGCCATCGTCTTCACTGGCAGTTCGTTTGCACTCAATTACCAATCCAACTGAGTTTGCTGGTCTGGAAGGTTGATGAGGTACTCTCGCTGGCAGTAGAAACATCTCTCCTTCTTTAATTGGAATTTCCACAGCCTTTCCATCTTCCTGGATGGTCACTTTAATATCTCCCTCGAGTTGGTAAAACAGCTCTTCCGTCTCGTTATAATGGTAGTCTTTTCTTGCGTTTGGACCACCTACAATCATCACTATATAGTCACCTGCATCGGCATAAAGATTCTTGTTACCTACAGGAGGTTTGAGCAAATCGCGGTTATCACTTATCCATTGCTTTAGATTAAAAGGTCTGCGAATAGCCATGACATTTCATTTAATTTTCCGTAAGTAAAGCTAACAAGATTTTGAGTCTTATATTTACAAAAACAAGACAATCAGCGAAATGGATTTGAATTTAGGCGGGAAAAGAGCTGTGGTTTGTGGTGCTACGCAAGGTATCGGAAAGGCAGCAGCGATCGAACTGGCTCGCCTTGGTGCTCATGTTACTTTGTTTGCGCGAGACGAAGACAAACTGAAAAAGTTGGTTGAGGAATTACCTGCAACAGGCAATCAGAAACACGAGTATTTGGTGGCGGACTTTAACATGCCGGATGATGTAAAACTCACCGCTGATATTTATTCGCAAAGTAATGCTGTCCATATTTTGGTAAACAATACCGGAGGCCCTCCGGCAGGCACGGCCATAGAAGCGAGAGCATTTGAATTTGTAAATGCCTTTCAATCACACGTCATCTGCAATCAATATCTGGTTCAAGCTTTTGTGCCTGCGATGAAGAAGGCAAAGTATGGACGTATCATCAATATCATTTCTACCTCTGTGAAAGCGCCCATCCGGGGACTTGGGGTCTCCAACACTATAAGAGGAGCAGTTGCTAATTGGGCGAAAACACTTTCTTTCGAGTTGGGTGGTTTTGGAATCACGGTAAATAATGTTTTACCCGGAGCCACAATGACATCCCGGCTTGAGGCAATAATCAAAGGCAAGGCAAAAAGTTCTGGTAAGTCAGAAGACGAAGTAAAGCAGGAGATGGTGGATGAGATACCCGCTGGAAGGATCGGGGAGGCGCAAGAGGTGGCGTCCGCCATCGCATTTCTTGCCTCACCAGCAGCTTCCTATATCAACGGCATCAATGTACCTGTTGACGGAGGAAGAACCGGTAACCTGTAATGGCGATGGAAAAGATTCTGAACTACATTGATGGAAAGCTGATCGAACCAGTTTCTGGCCAATGGATCGACAATTACAATCCGGCAGAAGGAAAGGTCTATTCCCACATCGCTGATTCAGATGACAAAGATGTAGCCCTGGCCGTTGAGGCTGCGCGCAAAGCATTTCCAATCTGGTCGGAGATGTCGGCATCTGACCGTTCCAACATCTTGCTGAAGATTTCCGAAGGAATTGATCACAATTTTGAGGCGTTGGCAAAAGCCGAAAGTGAAGACAACGGTAAGCCATTGAAGCTTGCAAAAGCAATGGATATCCCGCGGGCTTCCGCCAATATGCGATTCTTTGCCACTGCGATTCTTCACACTGAAACCCAAGCGCATCAAACGGATCAGCAGGCGATCAACTATACGATGCGATCGCCATTGGGAGTTGTAGGCTGCATTTCCCCGTGGAATCTTCCCTTGTATTTGTTCACATGGAAAATTGCCCCTGCCTTGGCAGCCGGATGCACTGTGGTTGCGAAGCCATCAGAGCTTACGCCCATGACTGCATTCTTGTTTACGAAAATTTGTGTTGATGCGGGCTTGCCACCTGGTGTTTTGAATGTTGTACATGGTCTCGGATCAAAAGCAGGGCAGGCTATTATTGAACATCCTGATGTAGTTGGTATTTCATTTACAGGAGGAACAGTGACCGGAAAAAAAATTGCTGCGACAGCAGCACCAATGTTTAAAAAACTTTCCCTGGAGTTAGGCGGCAAAAACCCCAATATCATTTTTGCAGACTGTGATTTTGAGCAAGCCGTGTCAACTTCCATTAGTTCATCCTTTTCCAATCAAGGGGAAATATGTTTGTGTGGATCAAGAATTTTGGTAGAAAGACCACTGTATCAAAAATTTGTAGATGAGTTCGTTAGGCGCACGAAAGCGCTTGTAGTGGGTGATCCATTCAAAGAAGAGACAAGAATAGGCGCGTTGGTGTCGGAGGCTCATATGAAAAAAGTGCTTTCATACATTGACCTTGCTAAACAGGAGGGAGGCGAAATAGCAGCGGGTGGAAATCAGGTGAAACTGGAAGGACGTTGCCAAGAAGGCTACTTCGTTCAGCCTACAGTTATCCTCGGATTGGACCATGGGTGCAGAACGAACCAGGAGGAAATTTTTGGCCCGGTAGTCACCATTATGCCATTTGACAAAGAAGAAGAAGCGATTGCATTTGCGAACAGTACGGCCTACGGACTTTCGGCAACGCTTTGGACGGAAAACCTTAAACGTGCTCACCGTGTTTCTCATCATCTGAAAAGCGGAATCATTTGGGTGAATTGCTGGCTACTGCGCGACTTGAGAACACCGTTCGGTGGAATGAAGCAGTCCGGAGTGGGTAGAGAAGGAGGATGGGAGGCCCTGCGATTTTTTACTGAGCAGAAAAATATCTGCATCAAGCTCTAAGGTTCATTAATCAGTATGGACTTCTTCAAAATCGATTCCGTATTCTTTACTGTTCTTGGATACGCAATGAGCTTTTTGGAGTTCACTGCTGTTATATTTGGGTTGCTGGCGGTCTGGCTTTCTGCACGTGCCAATATTTGGAGTTGGCCTTTAGGGATAGTTAATGTCACCCTGGCTGGAATCTTCTATTACCAGATCCAGCTCTATCCCGACATGTTTCTTCAAGTTTTCTTTTTTGTAACTAATCTTCTGGGTTGGTGGAGGTGGTCACACCCTGAACCAGGTGAGGAGGACACGAAAAAGGAGCTGCGCATAAGTAGGATGGATAAGAAACAATTCGGTGTTGTTGTTTTGGTGGGAATAGTTGGTACTGGAATAATGGGCGGGTTGGCTAGCAGATTGCATGAATGGCTTCCCAATCTTTTCAGTCTGCCAAGTGCCTATCCTTACACAGATTCATTCATTCTCGTCATGAGCATAACCACCACATTTCTGATGGTGCAAAAGAAAGTTGAGTGTTGGATCATCTGGATTATGGTTGACGTAGTGGCAACGTATCTTTATTTCATCAAAGGTGCCCTGTTCTTTAGTCTGGAGTATTTGATATTCACAATTCTTGCCTCGATTGGATTGTGGCATTGGGCCAAGGAGTATCGCTCTTACGCATGATTAAGGTTTGCTTTTACGGTGCTGAGAGTACAGGCAAGTCTACCATGGCAAGGCAGATGGCTGAATACTTCAATACTAATTTTGTTCCGGAAGTTGCACGCGAATTGGTTTCTTCAAACGATTTTTCAGTTGAAGACATTATTAAAATAGGTAATGCGCAAACCGCGCGCATTGCTAGTTTGGAAAAGCTTGCCAATAGTGTGCTCATTTGCGACACCGACTTAATTACTACTCAGATCTACTCGAAGCACTATCTCGGTATAGTCCCTGAAGTCCTTTACGAACTTGAATCACAAGTTCACTACGACCGCTATTTTCTTTTTGATATTGATGTGCCCTGGGTTGCTGATGGCCTTCGTGACTTACAAAATCAGAGAGAGCAGATGCACAGCATTTTTAAAAACGAACTTGAAATCCGAAAAATTGATTATGTCCTTGTTCGGGGAAATTGGGACGCGCGATATCAAATCGTTGTTTCAGAGATCAATCGTCTGCTGCGCGAGTCAAAAGAATTTTAGTTTCCTCCAGTTTCTTACCAGCACCCAACATCCGATGGCAGCAACAATGCCAGACACGGTTGCCGGAATAAAATTCCCGTAGAGCCAGAATCCAAGAGTAAAAAGAACTCCGTAAACAGTTATTGACCCGGATACCATCATCATAATTTCCATCGGTAATTGGCCCTTTTCTTCTGATAAATCCGGATTGCGAATGAGCACCGGCTTCCAACCGATGGAACTCGGTCTTACCTTACTGTAAAAGGACCTTAGAACTTCATTTGATTCCGGTTGAGTAACCAAGGTTACTATCAGCCATGATAGTGTTGTTACTGCGACACCAAAAAGTAGACGCCAATGACCTTCTATTGGTGAAAAGAGATGAGCGTGAACAAGTTCGAAATATATCGCGACAAGAAAAGACATTATCATCCCTGTGATTTCGGTGTAAGTGTTTATACGCCACCAAAACCAACGCAGAATAAATATCAATCCTGTGCCGGCTCCAATTTGTAAGAGTATATTGAATGCCTGAAGTGCGTTGCTCAATAGTAATGCAATAAGAGCGGAAATAATTGCCAGTACCAGCGTGGACAGTCTGCCGATAGCAACCAATTTTTTTTCAGATGCTTTCGGATCAACAAAACGCTTGTAGAAATCATGCACCACATAAGATGAGCCC
>DAORAG010000015.1:0-19571 GCA_035344095.1 Cyclobacteriaceae bacterium
TTACATGCTTGCGGTAGACAAAGCTGAAGATCTTCTCGCAGAATATTTCAAAAAATATGGTAGTTACCTGCTTTCTGGTGATGAGACCGAAAAGATGGGCTTGGTACTGTTGATGAAAGAAATGCAAAACGTGGCTCATCTTTACGAGTCACACCGGCTTTATGTCTATCAAAGTTGCATGCTCATTCATCATCGGCTTTTTGTCGAAACCGAGGACTCGCTCGAAGGTGAGTCCATTGAGGATATTTTTGATCACGTTCAAAAAATATTCGATAACTATAACCTGGATCCACTTTATTATCATCTCAATCTTGTATTCGAATTCCTGAAACTGGAATACTACAATCACTACAAAGTGTACCGCCAAGCTGAGAAATATTTTGAGGAGGTGAACGATGCAATTGCCAATCTATTGGTCAATTATCCTCACTACACATTTCCTGCGCAGGTGTTGGTTTCTAAAATAGAAAGAAGCCTCAGGCTGGGTACGGAAAATGAACTTTACGCAGAGAACGAAAGCCTGTTCATCGACTTTGAACCTGACACGCTGGACGTTCCCAGACACACTGTATTTACCATGTACAGAGCTTTGTCAAGCTATTACGTTGGCAAGTATGAGGAATCAGCAAAGATTATCAACACGCTGCTTAATGAAGTCAGCCTGAAGAAATATCCCTTTGCGCAAATGGAAGTCAAGACTTTGCTGGCCTTGCAGTATTGCATGCTCAATGATTTCGAGTTGTTCAATCAGTTAGCAAACAGCATACAGAGACAAATCCGTTTGTTTGGTAAACACGCTTGTGAAAATATTCTCTATTTTATAAAAATTCTGAAGATTGCTGTGAGCGAATCGAAGAAAGATAAGCGTAAGAAAATCTCTCAACTGGTTCCGAAGCTGCAAGGTGTAAAGGTCAACTACTTTGCGCCAACGTTGCTGATTAGAATGGATGATAAATTCGTGGACCGTCTCGTGTCCCTATGAGTGTATCAAACGTTCACTTTTTGAATGCTATCGCTCGATAAGGGTTTGTTGAGATAAAGCTTCACGTTGGTGTATTTCTTCGAGCGATTAAAATCTTGTGGATTGATTGATGAGGTAAGCATCACGATTTTACACATCTTCTTTGTCGCATTGGATAGTTTTTCAAATTCATCTAAGAACTGAAATCCGTCCATGAGCGGCATATCAATATCGAGGAAGATCACATTAGGCAACACCTGATCGGCTATTTCCAACTTCTCCATGTTTCTGAGAAATTCAATCGCACTTTTAGCGCCAGTGTGGGTGTAAATATTTTCAGCAATGGCGGCTGCTTCGATCATCTTCTGGTTAATGAGATTATCAATTTCATTATCATCGATGAGCATTACTGTGCGATACTTTTTCGCGGACATTTGGAAATGTTTATCTTTTAAAAATAGCGGTAAACCCTATGATTTCCAACATACCTTAGATATCGAATTTGATTCCCTGGGCCAATGGTAAATCATTACCAAAGTTGATCGTGTTGGTTTGCCTTCTCATATACACTTTCCACGCATCTGATCCCGATTCTCTTCCACCACCAGTTTCTTTCTCACCGCCAAATGCTCCTCCAATTTCTGCTCCCGATGTCCCGATGTTTACGTTAGCAATGCCGCAATCTGAACCTTCATGTGAAAGAAATTGCTCCATTTCCTGGAGATTGTTAGTCATGATTGCCGAGGAGAGTCCTTGTTTTACACCATTCTGATACTGGAGTGCTTCTGCGAGGTTTTTATATTTGATCAGGTATAAGATTGGTGCGAAGGTCTCTTCCTGTACAATCTGGTAGCTATTTTTCACTTCAGCGATGGCTGGCTTAACATAACAACCTGATTCGTAGCCTTTTCCTTTCAATACACCTCCTGATACCGCAAAGCTGCCACCCTCGTCTTTAATTTTTTTCAGGGCAGCCTGATACAGTTTCACCGCCTGCTTATCAATAAGTGGTCCAACATGGTTCTCAGGATCGAGTGGATTACCGATGTTAAGTTTTTCATAAGCATTTTTCAGACGTTCCTTCACTTCATCGTACACCTTTTCATGAATAATGAGTCGTCTCGTGGAAGTACAACGCTGTCCTGCGGTTCCAACAGCTCCGAATAGTGCTCCACGGATTGCCATATCAAGATTGGCATTGTCGGAAATGATTATCGCGTTATTGCCTCCGAGTTCCAGGAGCGGTCTTCCTAATCTTTCACTCACGGTACGTGCTACCGCCTTGCCCATTCGAATAGATCCCGTGGCCGAAACAAGAGGAACAAGCTCAGAACTCGCCAT
Source organism: Cyclobacteriaceae bacterium (assembly GCA_035344095.1). Classification (GTDB taxonomy): domain Bacteria; phylum Bacteroidota; class Bacteroidia; order Cytophagales; family Cyclobacteriaceae; genus ELB16-189. The sequence goes on from DAORAG010000015.1 coordinate 2,303, forward strand.
GAGTTGCCCTACTTTATAGTCTCCATTAATGAGGCAAGACACACCTTCAGGTACGTTGTTCTTTTTAAATACCTTCGCTACAATATTTTGACACGCAATTCCACACAAGGGAGTCTTTTCGCTTGGTTTCCAGATGCAAGTATCGCCACACACCCATGCGATCATAGCGTTCCATGACCACACAGCAACAGGAAAATTAAAGGCGGAGATAATCCCCACAACGCCAAGAGGATGGTACTGCTCATACATGCGATGGCGAGGCCGTTCTGAGTGCATCGTCAATCCATTCAATTGTCTGGAAAGCCCAACTGCAAAATCGCATATGTCAATCATTTCCTGAACCTCACCCAAACCTTCCTGGTAAGATTTGCCCATCTCATAGGATACGAGCTTTCCCAAAGGTTCTTTGTTTTTTCGAAGAGCTTCACCGATCTGCCGAACGATTTCTCCTCTCTTTGGCGCTGGCACCAATCGCCATTCTAAAAATGCTTTGTGTGCTTGCTCTACTGCTTTTTGAAATGACTTCTCGTCACCGGCTTTCACTTTTCCGATAAGTTTTCCATCAGCTGGTGAGTAGGACTCAAGTGTTGGCCCTGAGGAGGTGAGCCATTTTTGTCCGGTGGAAACCCCTGGGTTACTAGATTTAATTCCTAAAGTGGTAAGTGCTTCTTTGATGCCGAAATTCTTCATTCCCTGATCTGCTTTTTGTGGGCCACAAAGCTAATCAGGATTTTTCAGAATAGGCAAGGCGTTGGGATCAATGGTGGAGGTATTGTAGGTCGTACCGACTACCAATCCACACCATAGACTTCTTTATCATCGGGGTGATCAGTATAGAGACCCTCCACCAGCATCCCTCCATGTTTGCTCGAAACGATTCTGTTGAGGTCTTCAACGTTGTCCACAGGCACTTTATCTATGTGTGTGATTATAAAACCTTCTTTAATTCCAGATTTTTTCCATTTACCGTTTTCAAGACTTGCGATTGATACACCGCCATCAATATTGAGCTTTGTCAACTCACGGTAGGAGAGGTCTTCAAAGATTGCGCCCTCCATCTCAAATTCTATCTCCCTTTTTCTTACCTCGCTGGTTCCTTCAAAGTTTTTCAGGACGGTTTGCACCGATTTTTCTTCACCATCTCTTCTGAAGGTTACGGTTATCATTTCACCCGGTCTGTTACGTGCCACCCACTCCTGAAGTTCAGAGACGCTGCCAACAGGGTGGTCATTGATAGCCACGATTACGTCACCTGATTCCATTCCTGAATCGTCTGCTGCGCTGCCCGTGTTTACTCTTGTTATGTACACTCCTTGAACGACATCCAGATTTCGGTTCTCTGCCAGGTCTGCGGAAACATCTACAATCTGCACACCAAGGAGCCCGCGTTGCACTTCGCCAAATTCAAGCAAGTCGTCTACAATTTTCTTAACCAATGCCACCGGGATGGCAAATGAGTATCCTGCATAGTTGCCTGTCGAAGTCGCGATTGCAGAATTAATCCCGATAAGTTCTCCCCTTAGGTTAACCAATGCGCCTCCACTGTTGCCCGGGTTTACTGCTGCGTCTGTTTGAATAAAAGACTCAACTTGCAGATTGTTGCGATCTCGCAAAATCCCGATGTTCCGAGCCTTGGCGCTAATGATACCTGCTGTAACTGTTGAATTAAGGTCAAATGGATTTCCGATAGCGAGTACCCATTGTCCGGGAACAACCCCATCGGAGTCACCATACTTAACGAAAGGGAGGTTTCTTGCTTTCACTTTTAGCAGGGCCAGGTCTGTGCTTGGATCCTTGCCAATAAGCTTTGCATAAAAGCGCTGATTGTTGGTCATGACCACCTCAATCCGGGTCGCATCTTCGATAACGTGGCTGTTCGTTACTATGTATCCATCATCAGTGAGGATCACGCCCGACCCGGATGATCTTGCCGGTGGATTCAAATATTGCTGTAATGGATTAAGACTGAATTCTCCAGAGCCGTAGGTCGTCCGAATATGCACCACGGCCGGGGTTATTTGGCTGGCTGCTGATTCAAATTGAAGGCCTTTAGGAATATGAAAAAGAGTGTCTTTAGCGTAGTTCACCAATTTTGCCTGCCTCTGCTCAACGGAGTTATAAGACGGGCTTAGCAGGTCGACATTACGAATTGTGAAAATTACTCCAAGCGTAGCGCCAATAAATGCCGACACCAAAACAGTGAGAATTAAAAGTGATTTTTTCATACGCTTGAGATTTCAGCCCGCGAAAGCGAATCTTTATAAAGATAACGACAATCCCGCTAAAAGGATAGGCGTAAATAAAAAAGCCCCGAGCATTGCCCGGGGCGCACAATCAACCCACAAACCAACCTTAGTCTACCTTGATTGTTGACTTTAGTACTTTTTTCTCATCCTTAGGCACGGTCAATTCCAAAATACCATTGTTGTACTTGGCATGGATCTTATCGGCATTTACATTTTCAGGTAATGTGAATGACCGGGTAAATGTGCCGTAGCTTGTTTCTATTGAATGAAAATTCTTCTCTTTTTTCTCTGAGGACAGCTTACGCTCTCCGCTAATGGTGAGGTAATTGTCGTTCACTTCAATTTTGAAGTCTTCTTTGTTCATACCTGGCACTTCTACCTGCAGTTCGAAAGCCTTCTCGCTTTCAATGATGTCCACTTTGGGGACGAAGGTATTCATGCCTGATTTCTGAATGGATTCATTGAAAAACTTGTCAATGATGCTACTAAAAGTAGTAGGGACGAAATCTGCTGGATTATAACGGATAATGCTCATGGCTATTAGTTTTTTTAAGGTTTAACATCAATTTTTCGTTGACGTTAATGGTATTATTGAAAAACGTGCCGGAGCAATATCAACCTAAAAATAAGCCATAATGTCTTGTTTTGATCGATCCACCGATCAATAAACAGACATTATGACGTGAAAAATTGACTTTTCTTCTCTATTCCAGTCCGATCATCATGAAAGCACCCCAGTAAATGGGTTCCGGGTATTCGGTGCGGAGTTCCTTTTTGGCCTCAATAAAGGATTGACGAAGGTTGCCTGAAGTCAGCCACTTCCGGTAGAAATTGAGGATGAGTTTTTGGGTGGCTGCATCGTCCACTTTAAACATACTCATGATGAGTGTCTTTGCACCTGCCACCAAAAAGGCTCTTTGAAGTCCGTATACACCTTCACCATTGGAAATCTCGCCCAGACCGGTTTCGCAGGCACTCAAAACCACGAGGTCAGTCTTGTCCAGGTTCAGGCTCATGGCTTCGTAGGCGGTAAGAATGCCGCTCTCCATGTTGTAATTGTATTTTGTCTTTTCCAGAAGGTCACCCGCTCCCTTTAAGAGCAATCCGGTTTTCAATAGCGGGTTTTCCGTCATCTCCGCTTCATTCTCTGAATCAGCTATTGTAGTTGTTTCGTCTGCCGGTGTATAGAATCCATGCGTTGCAATATGAAATATTTTTGGGCTTTCTAATTCCTTTACCTGTTCTTCACTCGCTGAGATTTCAGTGAATTCATTTGTTTTCCAACCTTGTGTGTTCAATAGCTTTTGAAGCTCATCCACTTCCTTTTCAGTACCTGGCAATGCAGGAATATTTCCTGTAGAAGCCGTCAGGTAAAAAGTTGGATTGCCAAACATGGTCGCTGTATTGGACGTCCCTTGCTGTTTCGATTTGATCTTGCGCAGATACAAGTCCTTTGTATTGCTTACGATCACAATATTGGAGTTGTCGATCACATATTTGCCGTCAGGCGTGGGTATGGCCTCCAGGTTCAACTGGTTGTAAACTCCATCGGGAGACATGAACAACGTGGTGTATTGTCCAATGCTACTTTGTATCGGTTCCCAGAATACTTTGTAGGAATATTGATCCGTAATTTTACCCGTGATACAGTTGCGATAATATTTGAAGAACCTTGTTTCCATCCGGTGCCCTTCGGGTAATTCGACTGCTTTGGGTCTGGCGTTGTCGTTCCTCAGATAGAGTGCTACATAGATGACCGAATCCGTAAAGCTGTGATTAAAGTATCGGTAGCGCACCATTTCAATAGCCACGTCATTCTTACCTAAGGATTTCTGTACATTTTCATATGTGATGCGCTTGCTTTCAAAGTCCTGACCAAAAAGTTCAGACTTTTCACTTAGTTCCTTTTCAAGCCGCTCTACTTCATTGCCCAGCGCCCCAGGATCAATCCCATTCTCCGTCAACTGTTGGGTGCTCATGGACAATGCATTGGTCAGCATTTCTTTTTTCTGAACCCAATCATTGTAGCTAGCCTTCAGTGCTTCGTCATTGCTGTTGAGGATCCGTTCCTTCATTTTGATTGATGAGCTAAGTAGCAATGCTTTGGTGAGGAGCTGGTAGTTGTAAACTTTACCACTTAAGTCTCTGAAGTCTTCGAGTTGTCCAAACGCAAGCGTATTGTAAAACTCGAAGTCTGGTTTGATGGTATTCCAGTATTTTGCTTTTTCGCGTTCACTCAATGCCGGGAAAAACTGCTTTAGGAAGTTTTCGTAGTTGCCTAAAGCTTCTTCAATGTTTCGCTTGGCTCTTTTGTAGTCTTTCTCCATGTAGTACACCTTGGCAAGCTTGGACAACACCTTTACGTATTCTGGATGGGACCTGCTAAAGGATCGCTCATAGATTGACCTTGCATTATCATAAAACTCTTCGGACTTTTTGTAGTTCCTGATTTCGTAGTACACGTCACCCGTCAACGCATAGATGCTGGCTGCATTGATGTTATTTTTTGATCCTGTTTTTTCTCGCCAGATCGCTTCAGCCTGTGTAAGGGAGCTAAACGCTACATCGTATTTTTTCTGCGAGATATTCAAAACGGCTACGTTCTTGAGGATGTCAGCATATTGCGGGTTTTCTCTCCCCAATTTATTACCAATGATATCGCGTGCCTCGATAAGAAGCTTTTCAACAACCTTGGGATCATCACCCTTATAAAATTTGATCAATGCAAGTTGAGATAATGATCTGGCCACATCCACATGGTTTTTGCCAAATTGCCTCTGTTGACTTTCCAGAGCTTTTTGAACGTTGGTTTCTGCCTTCTCATAGTCTCCAATGGTGTAGTAGATGTCGCTAAGCAGTTTTTGTGTAGGAGCAGTTTTTGTTGATTTCTCGCCATACACGTCTCTGGCCACACCATTTACCCTCAATGCGATTTTTTCTGCGTCAGTGTAATCACCTTCGGCCAGTGTGAGCTGACCCATGTTCACGAGCGGGTCAATTAGCCGGATTGAGTTTGCTCCATAAAGCTTTTCATATTCGCTGATCAATTGATTGAGCAACTTCTCTGTGGTGGAATACCGACCCAGCTGAATGAAGAGACTAGACAGTTCTTTTGCGGTACTCAACTCATCAATTCCAACCACATCGGATTTTGAGATCATTTTGCCAGAGCGGTCCAGGGCATCTTCAGCCTCGTCAAACATGCCCTTTATTCCAAACAAAGTTGCCTGTGTTTCGATGGCAGCTATCAGGTAAATTTTCTTCTCATCGTCTTTGCGGAACGGTTCAAGTATGGTCAAGGCTTTGTTGATGTTTTCCTCTGCCTTTTCATATTCACCGAGTTTTAATCTCAGCCTGGCGCTACCGTTGAGTTCCACGCCATATTGGTAGTCATCATCCTGATATTTACCGCGTGCTACATTCTCAGCTTTTTCCAATGCTGCAATGGCCAGTTGATATTTATCTGTGAGTTCATATAATGCTGCCTGGTGATTCAAAATATCAAGATGATCCTTATGCCAATCGCCAATTTCCTTTTCGACCACTTTGGTGAAACTCTCCTCATAGATTTTCGCTGCTTCGGTTAACTTATTGGTGTTGTCTACATAGAAATTGGCAACGTGAATCTTTGCCAGGTGTGTTTGAGGAGCGTCTGCACCGTATAGTTCAGTTTTTATTTTGACAATATCTTCCAGGTACTTTTCTGCGTTGGCATATTTTTTCTGTTGAATAGCGAGATCGTAAAGGAATTCAAGAACATGAATGGTGGTAACATTATTTCTCGGTAAACCCGCTGTATTGGACAGCATGTTCATGGCATCGTTCTCCAAATTTCTGGTTTTGTCTTTGCTCTTTTTTGAATCAAAATCAACAGCTTTCAGGCGTACCGAGTAAATGCTTCCTTTCTCAAAACTACTGTTGATCATCTTTTCGAACTCCAGTTTGGTGTTTAGGTAGCGGGCAGAGTTGTTAGAATTCAAAAGTTGCTTGAGGTACTCTTCGTAAATCTCAACCGCCATATAATGAGATGGCTTGTGCTTGATCTTAAGTGTATTGAGCGTTCGGCTGAATTCAAGATCACGTGGCAATCCTGCTTCGTTTCCATTTTCAATCAACATGCGCGCATGTAGCAATTGATTCTCAACGTAAGCGAGACTTGCGGTTCCTAAGTTCTTATCTATCCACGTTGTAGCACCAACAAAAGCAGAATCAGCGCTGATGAGGCTTCCACGATCACCATACACTTTGGCAAGTAGTGTTGCATATCTTGCATATTCGTTGAATCGTTCTTCAACTTCTTCATTACTTAACTTTCTGCTTTTCAGGTTTCCGTTGTCATCTACATAGGTTTCTTGTTTTAGGGCGCGTCCTGAAAAATAGGCATCATATTCCTTCAGGATTTCCAAGGCTTCGTTATAAAATCCCTGCCCGCACAATGTCTCAGCGCGATCAATACTCCATCTTGCTTCAACTAGCTTATCGAAGAATGCACCCTTGTCAAGGATGGATTTTGATTGGTTCAGATATTCTTTAGCCTGACGAAAGGCGCCATTCTGATTGTAGAGTTCTGCAATGTCGATAAGTAGTAGTCCGTGGGCCTTGCTGTCTTCCTGATTGATGATCTTGCTTGCGTTGATCGCATTCTGCACACTTGACTCAAAATCAAGCACCTGGCCAGCTGCCAATTGGTACTTGGCTACCAGCAGGTGATAGGTAGGTGTATACTCGTTTTGTTTGCCAAGTTTCTTGGTCGCCTTCTTATTGAATTTGGCAAGATTCTTATTTGCCTTGGCATAGTCACCGATCACGTAAGATGCTTCGGCCTTATCAATCATTTTATCCCACTTGCTTTGTGCAACAACCATTTGAGTTGTGAACAGTAGGATAATCAACAACAGGCGAATGTTCCGTATCATCTTTTAATAGTTTATCGAATTATACTTCTGAATTCAGGTACACGACTGGCAACGAATGTCCGGATATTTTGATACCTGCACCAAAAATTAAAGTTAAGCAATTCAGAAATTAGTTGTGAACCGGATCATCATTATTAACACGGTCGCTTGGGTGGTCAATTTGGGGTAATTCAACCACCGGGTTGCCTTTCTGTTACCTCGATAGCAATTTCTCGAGGATTAATCTTGCCGATTGTGCTACAGGTGTGCCTGGACCGAAGACGCCAGCTACACCTGCATGGTGAAGAAAATCATAGTCCTGCTGAGGAATTACCCCGCCAGCAACAACAAGTATATCCGGTCTCCCAATTTTTTCCAGCTCTTCTACAAGTTCGGGTATCAACGTCTTATGTCCACCCGCCAGGCTTGAAGCACCCACAACGTGAACGTCATTCTCACTCGCTTGTTTGGCGACTTCTGCGGGAGTTTGAAATAGTGGCCCGATGTCTACATCGAAACCAAGGTCCGCAAAACTGGTTGCAATCACTTTTGCTCCCCGGTCATGACCATCTTGACCCATTTTAGCAACCAGAATTCTGGGTCTGCGTCCATCCGCCAGAGCAAACTGGTCAGAAAGCTTTCGTACCTCATCAAATTCTTTATCTGACTTCATTTCACTCGAATATACACCAGAAATGGATTTGACTGTCGCTTTGTATCTGCCAAATGCTTTTTCCATCGCGTCTGAGATTTCCCCCAGTGTAGCGCGTTTGTGTGCCGCATCCACTGCCAGCTCAAGCAAATTGCCGTTGCCCGACTCAGCACACCGCGTGATTGCGTTGAGCGCTTCATGCACCTCAGCTTGGTTTCGTTCTTTTTTTAGTTGCGCCAGTCTGGCGATCTGCTCTTTACGAACTTGCGTGTTGTCTACTTCCCGTATCTCGAAATCTGGCGCTTCATCGGTTTGGTATTTGTTTACCCCTACGATCACGTCTTTCCCAGAGTCAATGCGAGCTTGCTTGATGGCCGCGGCTTCTTCTATCCTCATTTTCGGAATCCCGCTTTCTATGGCGGCCGTCATGCCACCCAGTTCTTCCACTTCTTCGATCAGCTGCCATGCTTTTTGCGCGAGTTCGTTAGTCAGATACTCCACGTAGTACGATCCGCCTAAAGGATCAACGACTTTTGTTATCCCGGTTTCTTTCTGGAGATAGATTTGAGTGTTCCTTGCTATTCTGGCAGAGTAGTCGGTCGGCAGGGCGATGGCTTCGTCCAAAGAATTGGTGTGCAACGATTGAGTTCCACCTAGTGCTGCAGCAAGAGCCTCAATGCACGTTCGTGTTACATTGTTATAGGGATCCTGTTCAGTAAGACTCCATCCTGACGTTTGACAGTGTGTTCGCAATGCCATGGACTTGGGATTCTTCGGATTGAATTGACTTACAATCTTTGACCACAGTAATCGCCCCGCGCGCATTTTGGCAATCTCCATGAAGAAATTCACACCGATACCCCAGAAGAAAGAGAGCCTTGGGGCAAAGTCATCAATAGCGATGCCCGCTTTGATCCCCGAACGGATATATTCAAGGCCGTCAGCAAGCGTGTAGGCCAGTTCAATGTGTGCGGGTGCACCAGCCTCATGCATGTGATACCCGCTTATGCTAATAGAGTTGAAACGTGGCATATGTTGCGAGCAATACCGGAAAATATCCGACACGATACGCATGGAGGGGGCTGGTGGATAAATGTAGGTATTGCGCACCATGAACTCCTTTAGGATATCGTTCTGGATGGTGCCACTCAGTTGTTCTCTTTTGACTCCCTCTTCTTCAGCGGCTGCAATGTAAAATGCCATAATGGGAATTACTGCGCCATTCATCGTCATGGATACTGACATTTGATCAAGTGGAATTTGATCAAATAGAATTTTCATATCCAGAATCGAATCGATGGCCACACCTGCTTTCCCCACATCGCCTGCTACCCTGGGATGATCAGAGTCATACCCGCGGTGAGTTGCCAGGTCGAAAGCCACAGAAAGACCTTTCTGGCCTGCGGCCAGATTTTTTCGGTAAAATTCATTTGACTCTTTTGCGGTGGAGAATCCTGCATATTGTCGAATGGTCCAGGGGCGCACTGCATACATAGTGGCATAAGGCCCTCTCAGGAAAGGAGGAACACCGGCTGTGAATTGATTCTGGTCATACTCCGATCCATCGTATGTTGGGGAGATCGTGATTTGCTCCGATGATTGCACGGGTGCAAATCCCCGGTTGTCAGCCACCTGCCTACCAAATTGGTTATAAGCAATTTTTGTAAAATCAGGCTTCATGGCATTATACGGTCTTGAAATTTTCTCCACGCCCGTTGCGAGAGCTGCTCGATATAAGCCTCGAGAAAGAAAGAGCCGGCAGTTGGATCAGCAGGCTGATTGAGCTTCGATTCCTCTCGGATAATATTCAACACATTTCTTGCAACACGCTCTTTGAAGTGACTTTGTATTTCATCTGACTCCACGCTTATCGAATCACACCCGCCCAAAACTGCGCTGAGGGCGGCAGTCGTGCTCTTGATCATATTGCCATTGGGTGAATATTTTTCGTTCATCCATGCCGGGGATATGCCGTGAATATGCAGGTGTGTTTGCGGTGAACCGTATGCGCCTTGAATTTGCCTCCATAGCCTCCGTAAACATTTGAGTTTGGCAATGCTTGAAAAGAAGTCTGTATCAATATTTATTGCAAAGCAGATTTGGGTAATTGAATCTTTACCAGCGTCAGAAATGATTCTCACTGCCTCCAAAAGTGATCCCGAAATTTCTTCTGACGGGTCATTGTCAAAATGCACCAATATCCCCAGTGGGAAGAACCGTTTCCACTGGCGCATAACACTTGTTTTGGAGATCACATCGGGTGAAATAGGCGTACGCCAAAAAAATCCGCCAGTTAAATTCGAGGTGTCGATCTGACTGTCCTTTACATAATGTTCGAAATCGGTTAGCAATCCCGATTGTTCGGCATCGCACATAAAATAGACTGCACAATAGGGAAGCTTGATCCCGGAAAGCAGCTTGTCAAGCGTGATGGAGGAGCTAATTTCAAAGACAATCGCGTCAGCACCATGATTCAGATGCTCCAGGGCAACTTTATTTGCCTCGATCTCATCTGTTACTAATACTTTTGGTGTGTTTAGCCAGCCACGCGGCCCCAGGTATAGGTCCTGTGAAACATCGAGCACATCCTGTTGGAAGCCATCTGTGTCGGATCTATCGTAGTAGGGCTTCAGTGTGATCGATCCAATGTCAAATGTTAATTCTGCAAACGGGTCTTTTCCCGAAAGCTCCTTTTGTGCTGCCTCCTTCCATATATTTTTGTCACTCCCTGGAAATGAATTGAAAAGAGCTTCTGACATGAATTATTTTTTGACGTGACGCTTTAAATGTCTGGTTCTCAATATTGAACCCAAATTATGCATTAGAGCATAATTTGCCCAACGGGCAGACGAAAGCTTTGCTTTGTCTGGGTTAAACCCTGACAATACTGATGCTTCCATCAGTATTCGTCAAGATCAATAGAATATTTTACAGAAAGCAGACAAAATACTCTATTGATCCTGTGGGGTTGAATCTTAGTTTGTACTTATACAATTTTTTTAATTTGCTTTTAGATGTTGTCACGAAAATATTTTTTCTCAGAATCAGGGGCAGCCAGAGTTTTTTGTTCTTCGATTTTTTTACACCTTTGTCTCCCTTTCCCTAGTCGGGAACATAGAAGAACAACACAACTGTACTTTAGATCTTGTAATGGAAGTTGAAAGCGGCACCATTTGGAATGACTGTCTCGAGATTATTCGAAAAGAAGTAGACGAGCAAAATTTCAACACATGGTTCAAGCCCATCGTTCCTTTGCGTACGGAGGGCAGCGTGCTTACCATTCAAGTGCCCTCTCAGTTCTTTTACGAATGGCTGGAGGAACATTATGTGCCCGTACTTAAGAAGGCGGTGCATGGCGTACTAGGAGATTCAGGTAGGCTTGAGTATTCCGTTATCGTTGATAGTGGTAATCAACAGAACCCTCCGTTGATGGTCAACTATCCCAACGGTGGCGGAATGAAACGCGGCAATGGGATTCAGACTCAGAATGGGAATGGAAGTCTTGATGATTATTCTCCATTCAGCTTTAGGGCGTTAAATCCTCAGACCGTTAATTCAAGGCTCAACCCTAATTACACCTTTGAAAATTTTGTTGAGGGAGACTGTAATAGACTGGCAAGGTCTGCCGGGGTTGCTGTAGCGAAGAAACCAGGTGTGACGTCATTTAACCCATTGATGCTTTATGGTGGCGTTGGGGTGGGAAAGACACACCTTGTACAGTCGATAGGAAATGAAATAAAGAAGAATCTTCCAGATAAGATCGTTTTGTATGTTGATCAGAACGATTTTACGAACCAGTTCTTGAATGCACTTCAGAACCACAAACTTCAGGACTTCCAGAATTTTTATTTGCAGGTTGACCTTTTGATTCTGGATGACGTCCAGTTTTTGGCGGGAAGAGAGAAGACACAGGAAATGTTCTTCCATATTTTTAATCAACTCCATCAGTCGGGTAAGCAAATTATAATGACCAGCGATTGCCCTCCGCGTGACCTGAAAGGGTTCCAGGAGCGCTTATTGTCGCGATTTAAGTGGGGATTGACCGCTGATCTTCAGGAACCGGATTTTGAAACCAAGCTTGCCATCATCCACAATAAAATGGAATCTGATGGTATCGAAATACCTACAGAAGTAGCTGAATACCTGGCCTACAGTGTAGATACCAACTTGCGCGACATGGAAGGGGTTTTGAACTCCCTGATGTTCCACGCTACGCTATTGAAAAAGGAAATCGATCTCGAGCTGGCCAAAGAGGTGCTGAAGAACATAGTCAAAGAAATTCAATCTGACGTAAGCGTAGATTTCATCCAAAAAACGGTTGCTGACTATTTCAAAGTGAGCCTGGATTCACTTAAGGCCAAGGTAAAGAAGCGGGAGATAGTAATTCCCCGCCAGGTGGCCATGTACTTCTGTAAACGCTACACACAGCTGACACTTGCCCTTATCGGAGAAAACTTTGGGGGAAGGGACCACAGCACAGTGATTCACGCCCTCGAGTCTGTCGAGGACATGATGAAAGCCGACTCCAACTTCAAGAACTCGGTGGATGAGTTGAGTAAGAAGTTGAAGTTGAGGATGGTTTCGTAACCTACTGCAAATAAAATGACATCGGAAGCTCCTGCTTGGAGCTGGTCACTCCGTAGATGATCACCCTCCCTTTGTATTTATTGAAAAACTCGATCACTTCCTGAGGATCCTTTACCCTTTGACGGTTGATCGAGATAATGGTATAGTTTTCAGGGATGCCAATCTTCTTAAACAATCCACCCGAAATTTTAAATGCTTTGACACCATACTCGACAGCTTCCAAAGTGGCACCAAGCGTTGCATCGTTGTAGAATTTTCTTTTGATCAGACTGGTTTCGCCATCGCGATTGACCAGGGTCATTGTTGTGCTGCCTTCTTTGTTATTTCTGAGATAGGTAACTGACAGCTTATCTCCTGGAGAGTGGTGACTAAGTTCTTCTTCGAATTCACTTTTGCTGTTGATTTCTACATCACCAAGTTTGATAATAATATCACCCAGTTTCAAGCCTGCGCTCATCGCTGCTCCTTGTTTTTCAAGTTCGGCTAGCAGTACCCCATTGAAATTTTTAACATTTGTATTGAGATTATACTTTTCGGCATTTTGAAAATCGTACTCTACGACATTGCCTCCAAAGAACGGTTTTTGAACAATACCGTACTTCACCAGATCTTCCACGACTTTCTTCGCGATGTCAATAGGCACAGCAAAAGCATAGCCGGTATACGAACCAGTGCGTGAAAGAATTGCTGTATTAATACCTACGAGTTCACCGTTTTTATTGACAAGAGCCCCACCGCTGTTTCCGGGGTTGATTGCAGCGTCTGTTTGAATAAATGATTCAATAGGAAATTTATCTTCCACAATGTTGATCCTTCTTCCCTTGGCACTCACGATTCCAGCAGTGACTGTAGAGGAGAGTGAAAATGGATTGCCCACAGCTATAACCCATTCGCCAACGGCAAGATTTGTAGAACTTCCAAGCGTGACGGCAGGAAGGTTGGTTTCTTCGATCTTCAGTACCGCAAGGTCTGTTGATGGATCGGTGCCTATGAGTTCAGCCTCATATACTTTTTTATTATAAATCACCTGGATTTTCTCAGCAGCCTCCACTACGTGGTTGTTTGTAACGATATACCCATCATCTGTGAAAATTACTCCGGAACCAGAACTCACCTGAGTTTGTGAGCGTCCATTGAAAAGCATGTCCCAATAGGAGTAAGACGCACCACTTTGTGAGATGCTGTTAATATAAACTACACTGGGTGTGGCCTTCGCAGCTGCGTCACTGAAATCTACACCTGCCAGAGTAGCCCTTGCTGAGGGATTGACAATTGTGGGCCGGTAAGCTTCCTCGGGTTTGTAAGATGCTACATTAAACGTGGTATCATCCATCTGGCCTGGTACCATGCCGTTTTCAACCTGATATTTCATGAAGGTGTATGCCCCTGCCAATCCGGCAAGAAATCCAATGACAACAATTTTGAGTGTATTCATGTGGCTTATTTATACCAAACAACGGTTATAATCCAATTCTGGTTTTCACTTTTTACAGGTAAGCAAAGATAGTCCCAAAGTTGAAGCTCCTGAAGAAATGTCAGGTTGGACAATTATCCGTCAGTGCAACTTTTTTACTTTTACAAGTCATGGGAGTCAGATCTTTTTTATCAAAACCCTTTGCTGCACTTATTGCTTCAGAAACACGCAATTGGGTGGCAAATGCACCGGCCTGTCAGCAAAAAATACTGGTTGAAAATTTAAAAAGAGCCTCATCAACATTGTTTGGAAAGGACCATCATTTCATTGATTTAGAAACTTATGATGATTTTAAGAAGGCGGTTCCGGTTCGTGACTATGAAGACCTGAAGCCATATATTAACCAGGTGACAGAAGGAAAGCCCGATATTTTGTGGCCGGGCAAACCCGCCTATTTATCCAAAACATCTGGCACCACTTCAGGCACCAAGTACATACCGGTAACCAAGGATTCAATTCCCAATCATATCAACAGTGCGAGAAATGCACTGCTGAGCTATGTTCACGAAACAGGTAAAAGTCAGTTCCTGGACGGCAAGTTGATTTTTCTTTCGGGAAGTCCCGAACTCGATAAAAAAGGCGGGATTAATACAGGGCGTCTTTCGGGGATTGTCAATCATCACGTGCCCGGCTACTTAAGAAGTAATCAAATGCCGAGCTATGAAACGAACTGCATTGAGGACTGGGAAGAAAAACTGGAGCGGATTATCGATGAAACGCTGAATCAAAATATGACTTTGATTTCGGGTATCCCTCCCTGGGTTCAAATGTATTTTGATAGAATACAGAGTAGGACGGGAAAGAAAATAAAAGATGTTTTTCCAGAGTTCTCACTTTTTGTATACGGAGGAGTGAACTTCGAACCTTATCGGGCGAAGCTGTTTGAGTCAATTGGTAAGCCGATCGATTCGATAGAACTCTACCCTGCCTCGGAGGGATTTATTGCCTACCAGGATTCGCAGCGGGAGCACGGTATGCTCATGCTCCTGAATTCGGGAATCTTTTTTGAGTTCATTCCCGCAGACGAGTTTTTCAATGAGAAACCAACCCGTTTGTCGATTGAAGAAGTCGAACTCGAAAGAAATTATGCTTTGATTATCAATAGCAATGCCGGGCTTTGGGGCTACTCAATTGGAGACACTATTAAATTCGTTTCCAGGAGCCCTTATCGCATTGTTGTCAGCGGTAGAATCAAACACTTTATTTCTGCTTTTGGTGAGCACGTGATAGGTGAGGAGGTTGAAAAAGCGATAAGGAACACCATGAAACAATTTCCGGAGGTAGAACTTGTCGAGTTTACCGTTGCGCCACAGGTAACGCCAGATAGCGGACTGCCGCACCACGAGTGGTTGATTGAGTTTGCACAACCTCCTCACGATATCGAGGCCTTTTCGCTGCAGCTTGATGAACAATTGAGGGGACTCAATGTTTACTACGATGATTTAATCTCAGGTAGTATTTTGCGAACGTTGAGGATTACGAGCTTGAAACGAAATGCATTTATAGAATACATGAAGTCGTTAGGTAAACTGGGGGGTCAGAACAAGGTGCCCAGGCTATCGAATGACAGGAAGATTGCGAACAGCTTGCGCGAGTTCGTTTTGTGAAAAGACATGACTTCGCCTCGCCTCACCATACTGATGCCGGCTTACAATGCTGCGTTATACATTTACGAGGCAATTGAAAGTTTACTGAATCAAACATTTCGGGATTTTGAACTTTGGATACTGAATGATGGCTCGCAAGATGGCACTTTGAGCATAGCCCGGTCGTTTAATGATCCTCGAGTAAGGGTATTTGATTCACGACAAAACATAGGCAGGGTCGCCATTGTTAATCAAAATATTGCAAGCGTTCAAACGGAATATGTGACGATAACAGATGCAGACGATATATCAGCGCCTGAGCGACTGCAAAAACAAATTAAGCTTCTTGATGACGACAAGGATTTGGTAATGTGTGGCACTTCTTACCACGCAATTAATGATAAAGGTATGGTGCTGTTAACTGCCAAAGTTTCTTCAGATTGGGCTGAAATTAAAAAAAGTATCGTTGAGCGGTCTATGTTTCATGGACCAACCACGGTGATGAGAACATCGTCAATTGCAGGAATGAAAGAGCTGTATAGATCCTATTTTAAAGATAACCACGCAGATGCTGATTTGTGCTCCCGGCTAACTGATATTGGGAAGGCCATAAATATCAGCGAAGCGTTGTACTTGTATCGCATTGTCCCTAATTCAGTGTCGAGAAGGAGTTACTCACCAAGGTTTGCCATTGTTGATAAGTTGATTGGCATTTTCGCAAGACAACGTCAAGAACAAAAATCCGATTGTTTGATGAGGGGAGATACTGAACAACTATTGGCCATTGAGAAAAAATTATTAGCTGAATTCCAGGTCGATCCTTCGCTTATTCATTTTAGAGCCGCCTTTTTTCATTTGTATTGGGGGATGTTTAGTTTGTCTGCAATAAGCGTGTGGAGGGGGTTTCAACTTCGACCTTTACATCTGAAAAGTATTCTTACTTTATGTTACGTTGCGTTGATGATACCGTTGAAATACGTTAAGATGATTTTGTTTGGTCGCCATTATCGTAAATTGAAAACTTTTGCAGTGCGTCAATGAAGAAATCAATCGCTATACTCGGCTCCACAGGCAGCATAGGAACGCAGGCCCTGGAAGTAATCGCCAGTCATCCCGATCATTTTGAAGTGGAAGTGCTGAGCGCGCAAAACAATGCTGATCTTCTCATTGAGCAAGCCAGAAAATTCAAACCAAATGTGGTGGTGATTGTGAATGAATCACACTATCAAAAAGTACATGATGCACTAGACCCTTTGCAGATCAAAGTGTATGCAGGAGAGAATGCATTGGCTTCAGTCGTGCAGATGGATGAGATTGATTTGGTGCTGACTGCGGTAGTAGGCTATTCAGGGCTTCGACCTACAATCAAAGCGATTGAAGCCGGAAAGGCTATCGCCTTAGCGAATAAAGAGACGCTAGTGGTGGCTGGAGAATTGATCACTTCACTTGCCCGTGAGAAGGGTGTGAATATTTATCCGGTTGACTCAGAACATTCGGCCATCTTTCAGTGCATTGTTGGTGAGTTTGAAAATAAGATTGAGAAAATAATCTTAACGGCATCGGGTGGCCCATTCAGGGGAAAGACAAAAGCTGACCTGGTGAATGTGACCAAAGCCCAGGCGCTACGGCATCCCAATTGGACCATGGGAGCAAAAGTGACCATCGACTCAGCCACGTTGATGAACAAAGGCCTTGAAGTGATCGAAGCCCGGTGGTTGTTTGGTTTGAGTCCGGACCAAATTGAAGTGGCCGTTCACCCACAATCCATCATCCATTCCATGGTTCAATTTGAAGATGGATCGATCAAGGCGCAACTTGGATTGCCAGAT
>DAORAG010000016.1:0-18389 GCA_035344095.1 Cyclobacteriaceae bacterium
ACATCATCTTTAAATCGCTTCAGTGCAGTCATCTCACCGGAATAGATCACGATACCATCACGAATCAATCGAATTGGATTAGCACGCTTGATATAACCATCGGTCACCATACAACCAGCTACTGTACCTATTTTTGATATCTTGAATATCTCGCGTACTTCCGCGTTTCCAACAATCACTTCCTCCATCTCCTTCTCCAACATACCTTCCATCGCTGCCTTCACATCGTTGATGGCGTCATAGATGATAGAGTAGAGTCTTATCTCAATTTCTTCGTTTTCAGCTAGCTTACGTGCTGATCCGGATGGGCGTACCTGGAATCCAACAATTACCGCATCTGATGCTGAAGCAAGCAACACATCTGATTCAGATATCTGTCCAACGCCTTTGTGAATGATGTTGACTTGAATCTTTGGTGTTGACAGTTTCAGCAGCGAGTCTGATAGCGCTTCTACCGAACCATCGAAGTCACCCTTGACAATGATTCTTAGTTCCTTGAATGAGCCAATCGCCAATCGCCTTCCGATCTCATCGAGAGTGATATGTTTCTTGGTACGAATACTCTGCTCCCTTTGAATTTGACCGCGCTTAGCAGCAATCTCTCTTGCCTCGCGGTCCGTTTCCATCACGTTAAACTTTTCACCGGCTTGAGGTGCCCCATCTAATCCAAGTACCTGTACCGGTGTAGACGGTCCCACTGAGGACACTTTCTTTCCAGTATCATCAAACATTGCCTTAACACGGCCGAAATTAGAACCAGCAAGCACGATGTCGCCAATTTTAAGCGTTCCAGCCTGAATCATTACGGTCGTTACGTAGCCGCGCCCTTTGTCGAGCGAAGCCTCGACTACCGATCCTGTTGCCGGCTTGTCTGGATTAGCCCTTAGGTTCAGCAATTCTGCCTCGAGCAACACTTTCTCTAAAAGATCGTCTATGCCTTGTCCCGTCTTCGCGGAGATGGCCTGGCACTGATATTTTCCGCCCCAATCCTCCACAAGGATGTTAATTTTCGACAATGACTCTTTCACCTTTTCAGGATTTGCCCCGGGCTTGTCAATCTTATTGATCGCAATAACAAGCGGTACACCAGCTACCTGTGCGTGGTTTATCGCTTCCTTCGTTTGAGGCATTACATCATCATCAGCGGCTACCACAATGATTGCCACGTCTGTGATTTTAGCACCACGTGCACGCATCGCAGTAAAGGCTTCGTGTCCGGGTGTATCTAGAAATGCAATCTGCTGCCCACTCTTGGTCTTTACATTATAGGCACCAATATGCTGAGTAATTCCTCCGGCTTCCTGATCGGTGACTTTCGTATTTCGAATATAGTCCAGCAAAGACGTCTTACCGTGGTCCACGTGACCCATGATTGTTACAATCGGGGCGCGTGGCTTCAAGTCCTCTTCATCGTCATCTACCTCCAGTACATCCTCTTCCTCCTCGCTGTTTGTAAATTGAACGTCAAAACCGAATTCGTCAGCAATCACCGTGATTGCCTCAGCATCTAGTCGTTGGTTGATCGAAACGAACATGCCAAGGTTCAGACATGTTGAAATTACATCGTTGACGGATACGTTCATCAGCGATGCGAGGTCATTGGCGGAGATGAACTCGGTCACCTTCAGCGTTTTTGACTCTTCTTGCTCCTTTAGCAACCTCTCATCCTCGGCATCTGATATAGCTTGACGTTTTTCTTTTCTGTACTTCGCGCCACTGACTTTCTTTTGACTTCCGCTTAGCTTGGCCAAAGTAGCACGCACCTGCTCCTGAATTTCCTTTTCTGTTGGTTCAGCTTTCTGTGTACGTGGCAGTGGGGCTTTCTTGCCTCTAGCGCCTTTATCATCACGCATCGGAGCGATCCTCTTGCGAGGTCTCCGCTTGCGCGCATCATCTTTGTTGTCAGAGGAGGCAACAGGTTGTTCTTTTTTCTTTTCTGCCGGCAACTCAATTCGATCAACAACTTTTAAGCCCTGGAGCTTATCAGCCCGGGCTTTAATGATCTCTTGCTCTTTTTTCTCGACAACTTTTTCTGGTGCCTTTTCTTCTTTTACGGGTTTTACTTCAGGAACCTCAACCTTGGGCTCCTCTTTTTGCTTTTTCTTTTCAAGGTCAATTTTACCAACGACCTTAATGCCTTCCAGCTTTGCCGGTGATCGCTCAACCTTTTCAGGCTTAGGTTCTTCTTTGGTTTTGATCTCGGTAGAGCCGAGATTCTTGATCAGAATTTGTTCTTCTTCTTCTGCCTTTTTACGATGCGCCTCTGTCTCAGTCTCGATGGTCACATTTTCGGCATGCTTCACGCCTATTGTCAGTCCAGACGCCTCTCTCTTTTCGGAGGCGGACGAAGCAAATTCTTTTGAAAGCATGGCAAACTGCTCCCCGGTCAACTTGGCATTGGGGTTGTTTTCCACCTCAAATCCCTTCTTTGAAAGGAAATCCAGGATGGTGTTATGCCCCACGTTCAGTTTCCTTGACGCCTGCCCCAACCGTATCATTTTAGTATCCGCCATGCTCAAATATCGGTATTTTTTAAGTTTTTACTTGTTTTCTGGCCTATTCGAACTCTTTCTTCAACACATTGAGAACCATCTCAACTGTTTCCTCTTCGAGGTCGGTTCTTCTCACAAGTTCTTCAGTGTTCAAAGCCAACACGCTTTTCGCTGTATCCAGACCGATGCGCTTCAATTCTTCAATCACCCAGCCTTCGATCTCATCACTGAATTCCTGCAAGTCCACGTCTTCATCTTGTGCATCAGCATCTTCGCGGAACACATCAATTTCCATATCAACCAGTCGGCTAGCCAGTTTGATGTTCAACCCACCTTTTCCGATTGCAAGAGACACCTGGTCCGGCTTCAGATACACAGAAACTCTGCCATTCTCCTTGTCGATTTTGATGCTCGTAATCTTCGCGGGACTGAGGGCTCTTTGTATGTATAGCTCAAGGTTCTCAGTGAAGTTGATTACGTCAATGTTTTCATTTTGCAATTCCCTCACGATTGCATGAATCCTTGATCCTTTCATCCCCACGCATGCGCCTACTGGATCAATCCTGTCATCATAAGACTCAACAGCAACTTTAGCGCGCTCACCTGGTTCACGTACAACTTTTTTGATGGTGATGAGTCCGTCATACACCTCAGGAACTTCCTGCTCAAATAATCGCTCAAGAAAAACTGGCGATGTGCGTGAGAGGATGATTTTTGGGTTCCCGTTGATCATTTCCACCTTATGCACGATGGCTCTGATGGTTTCCCCCTTCCTGTATCTATCTTTTTGAATTTGCTCGCTTCGCGGAAGCGAAATTTCATTTCCTTCTGCGTCAATGAGAAGCACTTCCCGGCTCAACACCTGGTAAACTTCACCCGAGATGATCTCACCAACGATCTCTTTGTACTTTTCGAATAAGATGTCCTTTTCGAGATCTTTCACCTTTTGCATAAGTGATTGACGAGCTGTGCTTACGGCCCTGCGACCGAAGTCTTCCAGGAAAATTTGCTCTGCTACCTCTTCACCCACTTCAAAATCAGGCTCGATTTTTTTCGCTTCGGTCAAACTGATTTTATCGTGTTCCCACACATCTTCCGAATCATCGTCTACGATCTCGCGAAATCTCCAGATCTCCAGATCGCCCTTGTCAGCGTTGACGATAATGTCAAAGTTGTCCGTAGGCACAAGGCGTCCCATTTCATCCATGCCATACTTTTTCTTGATCATATTCTGAAAAACATCTTCCAGGATCCGGATCATGGTAGGCCTGTCAATATTCTTTTGCTTGGCAAAGTCTGCAAAAGATTCTACTAGTGTTGATGCATCCATCTTTACAACTTATTTAAAAGTAATTTGTACTAACGCTTTATTAATCTGTTCATAAGGTATTTCTACCTTTTTTATTTCGGTTTTTTTCTTCTCAATCTTATATTCTGCATCGAGCTGAATACCTGTTTCATCAGCCGCGGTCAGCTTTCCCTTCATCTGCGACTTATCGTTCAAAGTCACTTTCAGGTTACGTCCAATGTTTTTCTTATACTGACGAACCAACTTCAATGGCGAATCCAGACCGGGAGTTGTCACCTCAAGTGTATAGTGTTGCGAGATCAACCCCTTTTCTTCAAGCAATTCAGCGAGACCGCGGCTCACCTTGGCACAGTCTTCAACGGTCACTCCATTGTCACCATCCATTACCACCAACACTTTCTTTTGGACGGCCCCTCCTGTGACGCTGACGCTAACCAAAAAATGAGCTTTATCGGTCAGTTGAGACAGCGCCATTTGCTCAATTTTTTCTGCCAATTCCATAGTTTTTATAAACAAAGAGGGGACTTTTGGGTCCCCTCTTGATGTTGTTTAACATGAAGTTGACGCAAAGATATATCATTTTTAAATTATTGCAAAATGTTGCTTCTTTGACCGCATGGCATTTGAGGTTATTAAAAAGTTACCAGGGAAAAGTGGAGTTTTCTTTTTTGTATTAGGCCTAGTTCTATTTTCACGATGCTCAACTGATCGGAGTAAGCCTTCTGAGACAAAAAAAGAGCCAAGGGTGGTAATTGTTCCCCGTTTCAACAGTGACTCAGCCTATCAATTTGTAAAACAGCAAGTAGACTTTGGTCCAAGGATTCCAAATACATCCGCTCACGAAGCGGCAAAGTCTTTTCTCGTCAAGAAACTGCAAGATTTTGGCGCATCAGTTTCAACTCAAGAGTTTAGCGCCACTTCGTTCGATGGTCGCAGCCTTCAACTTTCTAATATTATTGCCAGCTACAGCCCGGAAAAGAATAAACGAATTCTATTGGCCGCACACTGGGACACTCGACCCTATGCCGACAAAGACAAGGAGAATCCAAAAGGAAAAATGGACGGGGCCAATGATGGAGCCAGTGGAGTTGGCGTGCTATTGGAAGTTGCAAGACAATTGAAAAACGACACGGCTCTCGCGGTCGGAGTGGATATTATTCTTTTTGATGGCGAAGATTGGGGCGAGCCCGAGACAGCTCAGGGCCAACGGCAGCCGTCAGGCGAATGGGATAGCTGGTGGTGTTTTGGTTCGCAATACTGGTCGAAGAACAAACACAAGTCAAACTACTCGGCATATTATGGCATTTTGCTTGACATGGTTGGCGCCAAGGGATCTCAATTCTTTCGCGAAGGAGCCAGCCTGGAGTATGCGCCTCGCATCGTATCGAAAGTCTGGGATACTGCAGCGAGGCTCGGCTACTCAGACTATTTCGTAAAACAAAATGCGCATGCCATTACAGATGATCACATCTACGTTAATGAATGGGGCAAAATACCGATGATTGATATTGTTCATTATCAACAAGGAATAGGATACTTCGGTGACTACCACCACTCGCAAAAAGATAACATGGATTTGATTGCGCGTGAACCACTGGAGGCGGTTGGACATACGTTACTTAATGTGATTTATTACGAGGAGTAGTTGGCTATCATTTGCAGGTAGGCGCCATAGCCACTTTTCTCCAAAGGTTTTGCCAGCTCAAGTAACTGTTGTTTCGAAATATATTTCATTCGATAAGCAATCTCCTCAATACATCCCACTTTAAGATTTTGGCGTTGCTCAATGACCTGTACAAAAGTGGAAGCTTGCATCAGCGAATCAAACGTGCCGGTATCGAGCCACGCGGTACCCCTGCCCATTTGAGCCACTTTCAATTTTCCTTTGTTGAGATAGGTATTGTTAATATCGGTTATCTCAAGCTCTCCACGCTTACTTGGTTTAAGGGCTTTTGCGATGCTGACCACATCGTTATCGTAAAAGTATAGTCCAGGTACAGCAAAGTTTGATTTTGGTTGAGAGGGTTTCTCTTCGATAGAGATCGCCTTCATTTGTGCATCAAATTCAACCACACCATAGCGTTCTGGATCGTGAACGTGATATGCAAATACAACCCCGCCATTCGGGTCTTTGTGAGATTGTAAAAGCCCGGCTAAACCCGATCCGTAAAAAATATTATCGCCAAGAATCAGAGCCACCTTATCCTGACCAATAAACTGTTCGCCAATAATAAACGCTTGCGCGAGCCCTTCGGGTTTTGGCTGTTCAGCATAGGAGAAAGAGCAGCCCAGATTCGAGCCGTCACCAAGGAGCTTTTTAAATAGAGGAAGGTCTTGCGGAGTAGAAATTATCAAAATCTCTCTTATGCCAGACATCATTAAAACAGACAACGGATAATAAACCATCGGCTTATCATACAGCGGCATTAATTGTTTGCTCACTACCAGGGTTAGTGGGTGTAGGCGAGTTCCTGATCCTCCTGCAAGAATGATTCCCTTCATGGCCTAACGGTTTGCATACATGTTACTATAGTAGTCGCGATAGCTTCCTGATGTCACATGACTTAGCCAATCTTTATTGCTCAGGTACCAGTCGACCGTTTTGTTTAAGCCCTCTTCAAACGTAACGGAGGGGCTCCAGCCAAGTTCAGACTGAAGCTTGGAACTGTCAATAGCATATCTCAAATCGTGTCCTGGTCTGTCCTTAACAAAAGTAATGAGCCTGGATGAAGCGCCTTGACTGCGTCCGAGTTTTTCATCCATAACCTTGCAAAGGTGATTTACGAGGTCAATATTTTTCCACTCGTTGTTACCACCGATGTTATAAACTTCACCAGTCTTACCCTTGTGGAAGATTGTATCAATCGCTCGGGCATGATCGATTACGTATAGCCAGTCCCTAATATTTTCGCCTTTGCCATATACAGGTAGTGGTTTCTCCTCAATTATATTATTGATCATCAAGGGAATTAACTTCTCTGGAAAATGATTCGGACCGTAATTATTGGAACACCTGCTGATTAGGGTAGGAAGTTTGTAGCTATTCCCAAACGCACTGACAAAATGATCACTACTTGCCTTGGAAGCGGAATAGGGAGATTGAGGATCGATATGAGTACTTTCTGTAAACAGACCGCCACCATGAATTGATCCATAAACCTCGTCAGTTGAAATATGGTAGAACCTTTTCTCTGAATTTGATTGCCAGGTTTTTGAGGCAGCGTGAAGCAGGTTGACGGTACCAACAATGTTTGTAAGAACAAACGCATTGGGATTCTCAAGTGAACGGTCAACGTGGGACTCCGCTGCCAGATGAATAACCCCATCAAAATGTTCCCTTGCGAAAAGATCACTTATGAATGCGCTGTCTATGATATCACCTTTGATGAATTGATAATTTGGTTTCTGGTCAATGTCCTTCAGATTTTCAAGATTACCAGCATAGGTTAGTTTATCAAGGTTGATAATCTGATAGTCTGGGTACTTATTAACAAATAACCTGACAACATGTGAGCCAATAAATCCAGCACCTCCGGTGATCAGAATTTTTTTCATCCTACTTGATATAGGTGTCAAATTGTTTGTGCTCCCTTGTAAAAAGAACCTCTTTAGGGAGCGACTTGAAGTATTCGTAGGTAATTTTTAACCCTTCTGATCTTGACACTTTTGGTTCCCAGTTCAAAATGGTCTTCGCCTTCGTAATATTCGGTTGACGTTGTTTCGGGTCATTGACGGGCAACTCCTTCTGAATTATTTTTTGTTTAGTACCAGTTAGCTTAATGATCTCCTCTGCAAACTGCATAATGGTAATCTCATCGGGATTGCCAATGTTGACCGGCAGAACGTAGTCTGACATTAGCAAACGATAAATACCTTCTACGAGATCGTCTACATAACAGAAAGAACGAGTTTGAGATCCATCACCAAAAACTGTCAAATCTTCACCTCTCAACGCTTGTCCAATAAATGCTGGAAGCACTCTCCCATCATTTAACCGCATGCGCGGTCCATAAGTATTGAAGATTCTTACAATTCTGGTTTCCAGCCCGTGATAGGTGTGATAGGCCATAGTCATCGCTTCCTGGAAACGTTTTGCTTCATCATATACACCTCTAGGACCAACGGGGTTTACATTGCCGTAATATTCTTCTGTTTGCGGGTGTTCAAGCGGATCGCCATATACTTCTGAGGTGGACGCCACGAGAATGCGTGCTTTCTTGACTTTTGCCAAGCCTAAAAGATTATGTGTTCCTAGCGACCCAACTTTGAGCGTTTGAATAGGGATTTTTAAATAATCAATTGGGCTGGCAGGAGATGCGAAATGTAAGATGTAATCGAGATGGCCGGGGACATGAACGAATTTGGAGACATCACAGTGATAAAACTCGAAATTTTCAAGCTTGAACAGATGTTCAATATTTTTTAGGTCGCCCGTGATCAGGTTATCCATAGCGATAACGTGATAGTCCTCCTTTATGAATCGGTCACACAAATGTGACCCAAGGAATCCTGCACCACCGGTAATTAGAATCTTCTTCCTGCTCATACGAATTTTCGTCCTATGCTGATATATTTAAAACCAAGATCTTTCATCGCCTCGATATCATACAAATTCCTGCCGTCAAAAATGACTTTATCTTTCATGATAGCGGATAGCTTGTCGAAATCCGGTGAACGGAACTCTGGCCACTCAGTCGCAATCAAAATAGCATCAGCATCCTGGGCGGCTTCGTATGGTGTTGCGTGATAGGAAATCTTATCGCCAATCATCTTGTGAACATTATCCATCGCTTCAGGATCATGTGCTTTGATCCTAGCTCCTTCGGTCAGTAGTCCTTCAATGTTGTATAGTGCAGGTGCCTCTCGAATGTCATCGGTATGTGGCTTAAAGGCCAATCCCCATATTGCGATGGTTTTGTCCTTGAGATTATTTCCAAAATGACTCTTAATCGCCTTCAAGAGTTTTAGCCGTTGGTGATCGTTTACATCCATCACCGCGTTTAAAATCTTGAAATCGTAAGAAACTTCTTCAGCGGACTTTGCTAATGCCTGGACGTCTTTTGGGAAACAGCTTCCACCATATCCGATGCCAGGGAAAAGAAATCTTTTGCCAATTCGGCTGTCGCTTCCTATCCCTTTACGCACCGCATCCACATCCGCCCCAAGCAGTTCGCACATATTCGCAATCTCATTCATGAAACTGATTTTGGTTGCCAGGAACGAATTGGCAGCATACTTTGTGAGTTCAGCCGATCGCTCATCCATAAAAATGATCGGATTGCCTTGTCTTACGAATGGAATGTAAAGTTCTTCCATCAACTTTTGAGCTCTCTGAGAGGAGGTTCCTACCACTACTCTCTCCGGTTTCATAAAATCGTCAACGGCAACGCCCTCACGAAGAAATTCCGGATTGGAGACAACATCAAACTCAACTTTTGCACCGGATGAAACGGCCTTCCGTACTTTTTCTGCTGTACCCACGGGCACCGTGCTTTTGTCAACGATGACAGCGTACGACTTTAGCAGGGGGCCGAGATCATTGGCAACCTTCAGTATGTATTTTAAATCAGCCGAACCATCCTCCCCTGGCGGAGTCGGCAGTGCAAGAAATATAATTTTGGCATCCCTGATTCCTTCTTCAAGACTCGTGGTAAAGAATAGTCTGTTCTGTTTGAGGTTTCTTTCAAAGAGTGGGGTTAACCCAGGCTCATAGATTGTTACCTCCCCGGATTTGAGCTTTCGTACTTTTTCCTGGTCAATGTCTACGCAGGTCACCGTATTACCCGTTTCAGCAAGGCACGTTCCCGTTACCAATCCAACATAACCAGTCCCTACAACTGCGATTTTCATAAAAGGCTAGATTCCAAATGAGGGGCAAAAATAGGCTTTTTGGTGAAGTAGACTAGAATTACAACCCAAGGTAATCTCCAAACTAACATTCGTTTGGCAATTTGAAATTTGTATTTTACTTTTGAGCCCTTTAACCAAAATAGTAAATGACAACTGCTACCGAATCGACACCGGGTTTAAGCTTTGAGCTAACGGAGAATCAACTGATGATTACAGAAATGATCAGGGATTTTGCCGAAATGGAGATTACGCCAAATATCATGAAGTGGGATGAGGCACAGGAATTCCCCGTTCCGCTTTTCAAGCGTATGGGGGAGCTCGGACTAATGGGCGTCCTTGTGCCTGAAATTTATGGTGGATCTGGATTTGGCTATGGCGAGTACGTTACTGCCATTTCCGAGATAGCGAGAGTTGATGGCTCAATTGGTCTTTCTGTAGCAGCTCACAACTCCTTGTGCACAGGCCATATCCTTCAATTTGGGAATGAAGAGCAAAAGCAAAAATATTTACCCAAGTTAGCTTCAGGCCAATGGATAGGTGCCTGGGGCCTTACTGAGCCAAACACTGGATCTGATGCCGGGAATATGCGTACAGTGGCCGTAAAAGATGGCGATCACTATGTGCTCAATGGCGCAAAGAATTTTATCACGCATGGCAAATCAGGTGACGTTGCTGTGGTGATTGTCAGGACGGGTGAGGTTGGTGATTCACATGGCATGACAGCCTTCATTATCGAAAGAGGGACAAAAGGATTTAGTGCGGGTAAGAAAGAGAATAAATTGGGGATGAGAGCGTCCGAAACAGCGGAACTCATATTTACAGATTGCCGTGTTCATAAAGATCAGATCATCGGGGAAGTTGGCGAGGGATTTGTTCAATCGCTCAAGGTTCTTGATGGTGGCCGGATTTCTATCGCGGCTCTTGGGCTCGGCATTGCTCAGGGTGCGTTTGATGCCGCACTGAAGTATTCTAAGGAAAGACATCAATTCAATAAGCCGATCTCTGCTTTTCAGGGCATTTCTTTCAAACTTGCCGATATGGCCACGAAAGTGGATGCGGCAAGATTGCTCACGTTTAGGGCTGCGGATCTTAAGAATCGAGGGCAAAATGTGAACCTGGAATCAGCGATGGCAAAGCTCTATACCTCAGAGGTGGCAGTGGAAGTGGCAAATGAAGCAGTACAAATATTCGGAGGCTATGGCTATACCAAGGATTTCCCCGTGGAGAAATTCTACAGAGATGCGAAACTTTGTACGATCGGAGAAGGAACCTCGGAAATCCAAAAGCTCGTGATCTCACGAGCCATTTTGAAGTAAAATTTGCATATCTGGGCTGGATGGGCATATATTTGCAGCCCGAATCGAAAATTATATTATGCTGATTATCAACGTAAAAGAGAACGAATCGATTGACAAAGCCCTGAAGCGCTTCAAGAAGAAGTTCGAAAAAACAGGGGTTTTGAGAGAATTGCGTAGCAGGACAGCTTTTGAAAAGCCGTCTGTTAGAAGGCGCAATGAGATCATTCGCGCGGCCTACAAGCAAAAAATGTACGCCAACGAGAATTACTAGTTCTCGACAGGGCTTAGGAAATAAATTTTAGGTATCCCCTTCGGTATTTCACCGGAGGGGATTTTTTTTTACATTGTTCTTACAGGCAGGGCGGATATGGTGGAATCATTTTTGAAATATCTTCAGTTTGAGAAAAGATATAGTCCGCGTACCCTTATTTCATACGAAACCGACCTTCGTCAATTCACTGGATTTTTAAAATCAACCTATCACGAGGAAGATACGACTCTGGCCAATCACGCGATGATTCGTTCATGGGTTGTTAGTCTTGTCGACCAAAAACTTGATTCAAGGTCGATCAATAGAAAAATAGCCTGCCTCAGAAGTTTTTATAAGTTCTGCCTCAGGCAAGAGGCCATCACGAAAGATCCGATGGTCAAGGTCAAAATTCTCAAGACAAGTAAGAAGCTACCTCACTTTGTTCATGAAGAAGACATGAATAGGCTCCTTGATCATGTTGACTTTGGTAATGATCTGAAGGGAACACGTGAGAGGTTAATCATTGAACTTTTTTATGGTACAGGAATTCGATTGTCCGAGTTGATTGGTTTAAAAGAGAGGGATCTAAATCTGAGAGAACAGACCATTAAAGTATTGGGCAAGCGGAATAAGGAAAGGGTGATCCCATTTGCAAGAAGTATCGTGCCGGTTATAGAGGTGTATTTAAAGGAACGAAACAAGCTTGTAGAGCATAAGGAGCACGGGCTTTTGTTCGTTGGGGATAAGGGACAGCCCCTTTATCCGGTGATGGTCTACAAAGTGGTAAAAAAATATCTTGATCAGTTTACCAGTGTGGAAAAGAGAAGTCCGCATGTGCTGCGACACTCGTTTGCAACGCATTTACTTAATAAGGGTGCAGAAATCAATGCTGTCAAGGATCTGCTGGGACACACCAGTCTGGCCGCCACTCAGGTGTACACGCATAATTCCATGGAAAAACTAAAGAAAGTTTTTGACCAGGCCCATCCAAAAGCCTGACGAAATCGTTAAATTATTGTGGAGATAATTAAACCTGCCTATGATTTAGAGAATAAAACTACCATCCCACCAGAGCCTATGCTCTGAAAGTTTTTTATTGTTAAACCCTTAATTTTTGTTTTATGAAGTTGCAAGTTCACTCTATCCACTTTGATGCGGACAGGAAGTTGATTGATTTTATTCAGAAAAAAGTGGATAAACTGGAGACGTTTTATGACCGAATGGTAGATGGAGAGGTATTTCTCCGGCTGAATAATGAAGGAAGTGAGAACAAAACAGTTGAGATCAAGCTTAAGGTCCCAGGAAGCCAGCTCTTCGCAAAGGAACAAGCCTCAACGTTTGAAGCGGCAACGGACCAGGCAACTGAAGCCTTACGAAAACAACTAAGAAAATTTAAGACCAAAGTGACAAATGGCAGAGTATAAAAAAAGCCCCCGAACTACCGGGGGCTTTTTAGTTATTGTGAGTCGAGATCAGACTTTGAACTCCTTTTTCAACGTGTCAACATAGTCAAGTTTTTCCCACGGGAACAACTCCACCTTCATCTTCGTCTGATTTTTCTTCCCTTTGTTGAATGTCTTTTCGACAATTTTTGGCTCACGGCCCATATGTCCGTAGGCCGCGGTTTCGCTATAGATCGGGCTTCTTAATTTGAACCTTGTTTCAATAAAATAAGGACGCATGTCGAAAATCTTCGAGATTTTCTGCGCGATCGCTCCATCACTGAGTTTCACTTTTGAAGTGCCATAGGTATTCACATATAAGCCTACGGGTTTTGCAACACCGATTGCATAAGCCACCTGAACCAGCACCTCATCACAAATGCCGGCTGCTACCATGTTCTTTGCGATGTGTCTCGTAGCATAGGCAGCTGAGCGGTCAACTTTTGATGGATCCTTTCCCGAAAACGCACCGCCACCATGTGCTCCCTTCCCTCCGTAAGTGTCAACAATAATTTTTCGTCCCGTTAAACCTGTATCACCATGAGGTCCACCGATTACAAACTTTCCAGTGGGATTGATGTGGTAATGAATCTTGTCGGTGAATAGTTTCTGAATTCGCTTAGGTAATTTTTTCATTACGCGAGGAATCAGGACCGATTTTACATCTTCCCTTATCTTCTTTAGCATCGCAGCATCACCGGCAAAGTCATCATGCTGCGTTGAAATGACAATCGTGTCGATTCTGACCGGCCTATTGTCATCATCGTATTCTATGGTCACCTGAGATTTTGCATCTGGCCTCAAGTAAGTCATCGTTTTTCCCTCCCTGCGAATTGCGGCCAACTCCTTTAACAGCAAGTGGGCGAGCTCCAATGGCAAGGGCATGAAATTATCAGTTTCGTTGGTGGCATAGCCAAACATCATTCCCTGATCTCCAGCGCCCTGGTCCTCCTTTTTCTTTCTTTCTACCCCTTGGTTGATATCTGGGGACTGTTCATGTATTGCCGACAAAATCCCACAGGAATTTGCCTCAAACATGTATGCACTTTTGGTATAACCAATTCGTCCGATTACCTCTCTCGCAATGTCCTGCACATCCAGGTACGCTTCTGATTTTACTTCCCCAGCGAGCACAACCTGGCCTGTTGTTACGAGCGTTTCGCAAGCCACCTTTGAGTTCGGATCATAGGCTAGAAAATAGTCAATTAGTGCGTCTGAGATTTGGTCCGCAACTTTGTCAGGATGGCCCTCTGAAACTGATTCAGAGGTGAAAAGATATGGCATATTAGAGTTTGAATTTTGAGGAGGCAAATTTAGATGTAATGCCCTGAAATCAAAACACTACTGCGCGAGAAACAGGAATAGTGCTGGAGCCTTGGGCAAAGATACCTCTGCCGCTTTCCATTCTTTAACGGTTTGGGTCTTCACATTCTCCAACTCGCTTGTAAGGTTGACGGCTACGCATAGCAGGGTGTCATCTTTTAGTGTTTTCAACAAATGGCCGAGGAGAGCATTATTTCTGTACGGGGTTTCAATAAAAATCTGAGTTTGTATTCTTGACTTCGATTCGTTCTCAAATTTCTTGATCGCATGAGCGGCTTCATTGGACTCCACCGGTAAGTAACCATTAAATGAAAACCGCTGACCGTTTAACCCTGATGACATTAGCGCTAACAAAATACTTGATGGCCCAACCAACGCCTCAACTTCAATACCCTTGCGATGAGCATAACGCACTGCGATTGCCCCAGGGTCGGCTACTCCGGGGCATCCGGATTCCGAAATAATAGCAACAGGTTTCCCCTCCTCCAGCGGGCTCATTAGTTGTGGAAGTTCAGCCTCAGTTGTGTTCTTATCAAGAGTGTTAAAATACAATTGTTCGATACTGGGGTATATGTTCAGACTGCTCAAAAATCTTCGGGCGGTTCGGATATCCTCCACAAGGAAGAACCTGATTGGCTTTAAAATCTCGCGGACATAGCCAGATATGACTTTGTCTGCTGTTCCATCCGCTATCACTGTCGGCACCAAGTACAACTTTCCTTTGTTGCTCATGCTTACTAACTTACTATCGTGATCTCAGTTGGTAAAATATTAATTTTTGCCGGTTTTGCCTTGATTCTTGTAGGGCTTGCTATCTCATATGGAAGCAGAATTCCATTTTTAGGTAAACTGCCAGGCGACATTTTTATTGAAAGAGGCAATACTCGGATATTTATCCCGATTACAACTTCGATATTATTAAGCCTGTTGATTTCCCTCGTGCTTTTTATAATCAACAAACTACGCGGGTGACTGAGTGAATTGCAGAACGTTCTGTAGAAAGATATCCGGTTGCTGAGCCTGCACCCAATGACCGGTTTCCATCATTCTCAATTCTGCAGAAGGAAAATATTTGCGAATCACCACTTCGTCACCAGATTTGAAATAATTGGATTTCGAGCCTAAAATAAATAGTGTAGGGCCCTCATATTTTCCCTCAAACTGAAGTGACGCAC
This sequence comes from Cyclobacteriaceae bacterium, assembly GCA_035344095.1. Lineage (GTDB taxonomy): Bacteria > Bacteroidota > Bacteroidia > Cytophagales > Cyclobacteriaceae > ELB16-189. The sequence goes on from DAORAG010000016.1 coordinate 15,140, forward strand.
CCATGTCTTCAATGTGCGACTCAAGAACAGGTATATTGATACGCCACTCGAATTTTTGTTCACTGTCTCGCCCCAGGTTTTTCAACAGAAATTGTCTGACCTCAGGTTCCGGGACGTATTCCGAAAGCATTCTATCAGCATCTCCACGCGACTTCAGTTCTTTTAGGTCGATTGCCTTGAGGCCGTCAAGAATTGTATCGTGATGCACCGGGTAGGATTTAGGCACAATATCAACAACAATCAATTTAGAGAGTTTGTCAGGGTGGGCAATTGCGAAGTTCATCGCTGTTTTACCACCCATCGAGTGGCCGATAACTACCGGTTTTACAATTTTATGACTATCGAGGAAGTGATTGAGGTCGTCAGTAAGCGCCACATAGTCATGCACCGTTGTGTGTGGCGACTGTCCATGGTTTCGTTGATCAACCACATATACTTTAAAATGTTCTGCGAGCTGTTTGGAGAGACTATACCAATTGTCAGACGAACCGAATAGTCCATGAAGGATCACAAGTGGTTGTCCTTCGCCTAATTCCCGATAAAACAATTCCACAGTTTTTGTCATCTTATAAATTATATGAGCTGATGTATTTGCCGCTTTGTGCTTCCTATATTTGCTGCGACTGTACAAATTTACGACAGCCAGTTTTAATTACACCCCCAATGATGGAATTAACAAAGGGCATCTACAAAATTCAAGGACTGAATGTACTTGACATTTGCAAGGAGTTTGGGACACCTTTATATGTGTACGACACTGACAAGATTTCGGAGCAGATTCAAAATCTGAAAAATGCTTTTTCTGATAATGACGTTCGCATAAAGTATGCAGCCAAAGCGCTAACCAATATCTCGATTCTAAAACACATCCATTCTCAGGGATGCGGCATTGATGTGGTGTCGATCAATGAAGCCAAGTTGGCAATGAAGGCAGGTTTTGAGCCAAAGGAGATTATGTTTACGCCAAGTTGCGTGCATTTCGATGAAATCATAGAAGGAGTTGAGCTGGGCGTTTTTATCAACCTCGACAATCTCTCGGTTTTGGAAAAATTTGGCAAGAAGTATGGAAGCACCTATCCATGCTGTATTAGACTTAACCCTCACATCCTGGCAGGTGGTAATTACAAAATCTCAACTGGTCATGGGAATTCGAAATTTGGAATTTCAGTCTTTCAAATGCCTCAGATTCTGGAGATTGTTGGAAAATACAAGATTGATATTAACGGGTTGCACATTCACACGGGTTCTGAAATTTCTGAGACTGATGTTTATTTAAAGATGTCGGAAATACTGTTCGGGGTAGCAAGAGATTTTCCATCGTTGAAGTTTATCGACTTTGGTAGTGGGTTCAAGGTTGCTTACCGTGAGAATGACAACGTGACCAACATTTACGATCTGGGCTTGAAGCTGGGAAAAGCTTTCAAAGAATTTTATGAGAGCTACGGACGCAAACTTGAGTTGTGGGTGGAGCCGGGCAAATATCTAGTAAGTGAGTCGGGTTATTTGTTTGTAAATACAAATGTGGTCAAGTCGACTCCGTCAGTAACATTTGCCGGGGTCAATTCAGGATTGAATCATCTAATTCGTCCGATGATGTATGATGCGTATCATGAGATTGTAAACGTGTCTAATCCTGATGGTGGGTTGAAAATGTATACCGTGGTGGGAAATATCTGCGAGACTGATACACTTGGTTCCGATCGCAAACTCAACGAAGTTCGTGAAGGTGACATACTGGCGATTAAAAATGCCGGTGCTTATGGTTATTCAATGGCCTCGACTTTTAACTCGAGACTTCGTCCCGCAGAGGTAATGATCAAAAAAGGTAAAGCTCATCTTATCCGTCAACGGGACACGATGGAGGATTTGATCAGAGGTCAGGTTATTATTGACTAGTGTAAACCTCATGGGTGATGCGCCACATTACGATGTCATCGTTGTAGGAGGAGGTGCTGCCGGTTTTTTTGGTGCGATCCAGTTAGCAGAAAAGCGGCCAGGTGCAAAAATTCTCATTCTTGAAAAATCAACTAAACTTCTATCCAAAGTCAGGATTTCTGGGGGTGGGAGATGCAATGTGACTCATCACTGTTTCCAACCGAATGCGCTTTCAAAACATTATCCTCGAGGCCAGCGTCAACTAAAGAAACTGTTTTCAAGATATCAGGCGAGAGATGTTGTTGATTGGTTTGCGCAGCATGGTGTAAAATTGAAGGTAGAGAGTGACAGGCGCATGTTCCCCACGACTAATAATTCAGAGACCATTGTAAATTGTTTTTTGCGTGAAGCGGATCGGAATAATATAAAAGTGTTAGTCGGTCATCAAGTCAGTGAAATTCGGCACGAGGTTGATTCAACGATTTCCATCAAGTGCAACAACGAACAAGAATTCACCTGCAAGAACCTTCTCATAGCAATCGGAGGTCATCCGAATCGTGAGTCATATAGGTGGATAGAAAATTTGGGTCATACGGTGACGCCACTAATGCCTTCACTTTTTACATTCAACGACTCAGGCAGAAAATTTGTCGACCTCATGGGAGTGTCGGTGGAACGAGCTTCAGTTCAAATAGCTGGAACAAAATTTCGTGAGTCAGGACCTGTATTGATTACGCACTGGGGATTAAGTGGTCCGGCTGTCATTAGACTGTCAGCCTGGGCTGCAGAGTATTTGGCCGAGCATCAATACAAGTTCACTGCCCTCGTTAACTGGACAGGAGATTTAATGGAGGATGAGGTGAGGAAGGAACTTGAGGGCTATGGCCGCGAGCATCCAAACCAGAAGATCGAGAATAACTCATGCTATCGTCTACCTGGTCGGCTCTGGGAGCGGCTGTGTGAGCATGCTGAAATTGAGAAAACCAGAATTTGGTCAGAGCTTTCGAAGAAGCAGTTAAACAAGCTCGTTGAGAATCTGGTTCGCTGCCCTTTTCACATAAAGGGGAAGACAACCTTCAAGGAAGAATTTGTCACTTGTGGAGGAGTTGACCTTTCGGAGATTGACATGGAGAGGATGGAGAGTAAAAAAATTCATGGAGTTTACTTTGCAGGCGAGGTGCTCAATATAGATGGAGAGACGGGTGGTTTTAATTTTCAGTCGGCATGGACTACAGCATACGTGGCGGCAGAGGCAATTGCTGTTGGCTTGTAACGATCTATATTCTTCGTGAACCTTCGTAAGGATCAAGTTTGGCGTTATGTCTTTTGATTCTCTTCACAAGATCATTGGTTGCTCCCTTGTAGAAAGAATGGT
>DAORAG010000017.1:0-18254 GCA_035344095.1 Cyclobacteriaceae bacterium
ACCGTTATCACTCTCGATCCGGCAATTTTTAATGAAGAAGAAGGGTATTATGTCGCTTGGGAACGTTGCTGCCGTAATTACACGATCACCAACATATTTAGCGAGGACCCGGCACCGCAGAATGGAGGCATCGCTGCAGGGCAAACTTTCCTCCTCGATTTCCCCCCTGTGGTAAAGAATGGCCAGCCATTTATCAATTCTTCTCCCAGGTTGTTCCCACCACTCAATGACTACGCTTGTCCCAACAGACCATACTATGTTGATTTTGCCGGAATTGATGATGATGGAGATTCCTTGGTGTACTCTCTTACCACACCACTCAACACGCACTCAGCGGTGGCGTTGCCCGCCTTACAGCCGCGACCTTACCCTCCTGTAGAATGGCGTGATGGGTTTAACATCAACCATGTTATTGGTGGAAATCCGGACCTAAAGATTAGCAGGGATGGGCTTTTAACAGCTACACCATTGATCCAGGGACTTTTTGTTTTTGCTGTCAAGGTAGAGGAGTACAGAAACAAGGAATTGATCGGTGTGTCCAGGAGGGACTTTCAGATGTTGGTGGTGGACGGCTGTGCTGATGCGGTGCCACCGGAAATTACAGGCCCCACGAATGTCAACCTGTCCTACACAATGACAGGTGATGACCGCTGTATAACAGTGACTGTATCTGATGCCGATTCGCAAAAATCAAATCACAACTTTACTGAAAAGGTGAGGATCAGAGCAGTGGGTCTCAATTTCGCGAACAAGAACCTGACGGAAATATTGCCTGATGATGTGACAGAGACATTGGTCAACGGTAGTACTGCTGATTTTAATATTTGTTTTCCGGTTTGTCCGTTTTTTATTGGTGGTCCGTACCAAGTGGGAATAATTGCAATGGATGATGCGTGTAGTCTTCCTTTACTTGATACGTTAAAGATTACTGTCAATGTGGAGCCGCCACCAAATACCGACCCATACTTTACCGACCCTGACCCTGTTCAGCTAACATTGAATGAAGGTTTTTCATCAGACGATCCCAGTTTAATGCTACCCGCGGATTTTCTAACCTTTGAAGTGCGAGATAATGAGGCGGACAATTTGCTGGTTTCAGTCCTCACCGATGGATTTGTGTTAAACGATGCTGGTATTTTTTATACAGTAGATGAAGAGCAGCCGGGTTTGGTGCAGGGTCACCTAAAATGGGATGCCTTTTGTGATATTTATGATTTCACGCAGCGAACCACTTTCAAGGTCACAATTCAGGTGGATGATCTTGATGAGTGCCAGTTAAACGAGCCGATAGAGAAGGACTATAATTTCACGGTCGTACTTCCTGAAAATGCTCCGCCAATTATAGACACTAGCCTTACGCCTAGTAACAATGAGAGAATTGTGTCTGGTGTTCAACGGAGAGTATATGAAAAATTGACGTTTGATGTATTCGGAGAAGATCTCGTTGATCACGACTACTTGGTGTTGGATTTGGTTGGCATAGAAAATCAAAGTCTTGAATCACTTAATTCACTCGGAGTCCTTTTTGAGAAAGCAGAAGGTTTGTCGGCTGTTCAATCGAAACTTACGTGGGACATCACGTGCAATGGCGCTTTGGATTTGGATAGTGTAGACAGTTTTGACTTACAATTTTTGGTAGTTGACGACAAAAATAAATGTAAAATCTACAAAGCCGATACTGTTGAAGTTGAAGTTAAGGTTCTGCCTCCACCCAACATTGGCCCACAGCTGGTAGTGAATAGTCTTAATGACGATGTTGCCCTGATAAATAACCAAATTGAAATGTTCAGAGGTAATCAGATCATTCTGGGATTACAGGGCGCTGATTTTGATAATGGTCCAAAAGACATGCTTAAACTTGATTTGATCGATGCCAAGGGTAATGTGCCACCCAGTGGATTTGTTTTCGAGTCAGCCGAAGGAGAAGGATCTGTATCAACAACTTTCAGTTGGAACCCCGACTGCTCCATTTTTGAAAATGGAGTCTACGAAAATGACTACACGTTCACGTTCAGCGTAAATGATCAAAGGTGTTTTAATACCAAGGCAGATACCGTGGAAGTAACCATGAAAATCAAAGATATTGATGGCAGTGACAATGGATTTGATCCCATTAACTTTTTTACACCGAATGACGATGGGTTTAATGATTATTATTCGATGGAGAAATTGAACAAGCAGACTGAATTGTTGGAAAACATTCTGCCCCTCGACAATTGTATTTCCCAGTTTCAGGCCATTCGGATCTATAACCGCTGGGGTAAGGAAGTTTTCAAAAGTACCGATCGTGACTTCAAGTGGTATGGTAAGGGGGAAGCCGCGGGTGTTTATTATTACTTGATCAAATATTCCAATAAGGAATACAAAGGAGCCCTGTCAATCCGGTACTAAAGTTCGATCCTCAGGATCTGATCTTCGCGAATGTATGCATCCTCGTTCATCCACTTCACGTGAACCCAAACATCTTTTTTATCTTCGAGGTCGAGAAGGTGACCCTCGTTGAGGATACCAATGACAGAAGCTCCTGCAGACGGGCCACTCATCAGGTAAGTTGAGTTGCGATGGACAATTCCCAGGTGTGGGTCAAGACTATAGTTGATATGCGAAAAAATGATTGCCAATAGAAACAGCATCACAATTCCGAGGGGCATTGTGCTTTTTTCTCGCTTTCTATTGTACACTATAAGAGCAAAGGTGAGCGCAATCACGCCCAACAGCAACGCGGTGATGGTGTTGTGATACTCGCGCAACAGTGAGAATGCTTGTCTGGTTTGTGTCGTCTTGTAGCCGATGAGGTGAAGCCTGTCCGCCATTTCGTTCATCTTTGTTAAAGCAGTCTCGTCATTGGAAGCCAGGTAGTAGAGGTTGAGGTAATAGAGGGACTCACTTATGTTACCGAGACCTTCATGGATGAAGGCCATTTTCAAAAGTATTGCCTGCGAGTACATCCCTTGACGCACAAGGTCACCGTAAATCTCAAGTGATTGTGTGTACTGCTTTTGATTGTAAAGCGAGTCAGCTCGTTTCAGTGACTGGTCGGGAGTTTGTGCTTCTGAGTAGACGTTGCAAAACAGCAACAGCAGTGTGACGAGAAATTTTAAAACTGCTTTTTGCTTATTTTTCATAACCTGCTACCTTTGTGCCCTCAATTAAAGAAAAGCCTCAAATTTAGGCAAGATTCCGTAGCTCAGTTGGTAGAGCATAACACTTTTAATGTTAGGGTCCTGGGTTCGAATCCCAGCGGGATCACTGAGGGGCGGACATCCGCCCCTTTTTCATTTCATACCCTATGTTTTCGCTCAAATTCGTAGGTAGCGAAATCATAAAACAACAAACAAAACCATCTGATTTGTGACCAATCCAGTGACCAACTCCTCGGAGCTATATTGGTCACTAAAACTTACGTAAGGTTTTTGCCTTGACTCAGACGCTCGCACCGGAACGAGGTTAACCTTAACCGACTAAGTTATGAACCTCAATCAAAAATTCACCGTACGCTTCTGGCTGAACAAACGAAAAGTCAACCAACAAGGGCTTGTTCCTATTTGGGCAAGGATTACCATTGATGGTAAAGTTGCCGAGTGCTCTACCACGAGGAAGATATTACCAGCTCAGTGGGATTCAGTGAACAATTGTGTAGCTGCAGGACTGCCCGATTCGAAGACAATCAATAAGCACCTGGTATTGGTGGAAGCCGAAATTACAAAGCACTATAATATATTATGTTCAACGCGGGAATTGGTTGCTCCTGATGATGTGAAGAACAGTTTTAAAGGAATCAAGAGTGAACAAAAGACCTTGCTTCAGGTCTTTGATCAATTTCTTCAGCATCAATGCGACAAAAAGGAAGCAGGTGATATTAAACAAAAGCGCTATGATCGGTTTGTTATACTTCGCAACAAGTGTGTGTCCTTCATGAAGACCAGATTCAAAAAGTCTGACTTCGTAATTGAAGAGGCGAAGCTTGCGTTCATCACTGAGTTCCAGCAATACCTAAGAACCGTTGAAAAAATTGGCCACAACACGGCTATGAAATATGCCAAAGATTTTAAGCAGGTAATGAGATATGCTGTGACATTGGAGTATGTGCCTTCAAATAAGTTTGCAGATTTCAAGTGTACGTACAAACGCACTAAGCGTGAATATCTTGACACGGAGGAATTACAAAGGATGTATGAAAAATCCATGCCTGTCACCAGGCTTGAGGAAGTCCGTGATTGCTACATTTTTAGTTGCTATACCGGCTATGCTTATTCCGATGCTGCTGCCTTGGGAGTAGAACATTTAGGAAAAGGTATTGACGGGCGCCAATGGATTATTCGCGACCGCCAAAAAACCGAAACGGTGGAAAATATTCCGTTGCTTCCAATACCATTGTCAATAATCAACAAATACAAGAATCATCCTTATTGTAAGGCCACCAACAGGTTGTTGCCAATGAATAGCAATCAACGTTATAATGGCTATCTGAAAGAGGTGGCGGACATATGTGGAATAAAGAAAAATCTAACCACTCACACCGCCAGGCACACATTTGCGACCACCGTTTTGTTGACTAATGATGTGCCAATGGAGACAGCGATGGAGTTGCTTGGTCACACGGACATTCGTACAACTCAGATTTATGGCAAAATTGTTCAGAAGAAAATTAGCAAGGATATGGAACTCCTGAGAAAAAAGATATCCGTCCATGCATCTGGGGTCTAAATCGGAGAAATTTAAACCAACTTTACTCTTATCTTTGAATTGGCCAACTATATAACGAGTATGAATGTTAGAAAAAGCATTGCCTCTCTGACAGATAAGGAGAAAGAAATTTTAGTCAACGCCTTAATTGAGCTTAAAAAGAAAGGCAAGTACGACCAGTATGTTCATTGGCATCATCATGTCATGATTCCAACAGTTTTCCCATATGAACCTAACGATCCTAATTACCGGAACGGAGCTCACCGAGGCCCTGCTTTTTTGCCATGGCATCGAGCATTTTTGAAATCCGTGGAGAATGACCTTCAGCAAATTGATAAATCCATTACCATACCTTATTGGGATTGGGTGGCCGACTCAAAACTTCCTGACCCGAAATCAGCACCCATATGGGATAGAGATTTTATGGGTGGTGATGGAAATTCGTCTAATGGTAACATCGTAGAGACGGGGGCATTTGCTTACGCAAACGGTAATTGGAGTATCGTAATGGATGACGATGGCCCTGAAATCAGACGTAGCTTAGGAAGATTTAAAGCAGGAAGTATTTCCATTGATACTCTTCCAAGTGAAGATGATCTTCGCTTAGCCATGGGTGAAGCATTTTATGATGTACCTAATTCCAATAATAGTCCGTTCACCATTGGCTTCCGTAACAGGCTGGAGGGGTGGATTACAAAACGTGGAGACTATCGCGTTAAAACAGACGGGTCGCAACTTCACAACCGCGTACATTTATGGGTGGGTGGTTCAATGATGCCGATGACATCACCGAACGATCCCGTATTTTTTCTGCACCATTGCTATGTTGATAAAATATGGGCTGACTGGCAAGAAGTCCAAAACCAGAACAATCCAGGGGCGGCCCCACACTATGTTCCAATTAGTGGAGGTCCGAAAGGACATAATTTAAAAGATGTATTGGATCCATTCAAAATGACTGTTGAAGAGACCCTTGATAATGGCAGATTGGGAGTGATTTATGAAAAGCCAATGAAGGCCTTTGATGCCACCGACTTTTCATGGCGACCAATCAGCCCATTCTGGGCAGATTAGTAGGTAACTATTTAGCAGTCTGTAATATTTGCTTTAATGGAATTTCATAACTGCTTCAATTGAAGGGCGATTTAAGTTTTCAATTAATTATGCTTTCAAAATTCAAGGTAGTCACGGAGTTTCACGAGAAGGGAATTGCTAAAGCGTTCTTTGATGATTTGACAGTGTGGGCCATACAAACGGTGCATTGATAACGTTGAAGTCATTGTAATCAGAGCGATATTCGATTCTACACCATTGGAGTTTTAAAACAAAATGTGATGAAATGTCTAAATTAGGAAATGGGTTTATCGTATTGGATTACCTGTTTATCAAAAAGAAGATGAAGCAATGAATCCATACAATAATACTGTAGCGCTGGCCGAACCATGACGCGTATCAGGATCAAGGAATTATCACCTCTACCCAAATCCTTTCCGCGACCTGATGTGTAAGCAATATTTTTTTTCCTGATTTATGCTTTAAAGTAATGGAGTTATCAAATAACTCTTTTTTCATGATAGTAATCCGGTCGCCAATCTGCAATTGCTTAGCGTTCAGGTGGTCAAGAAATGATTTTTCATCCTCTGCAACTGCCGCTATGATAGCAGTTTCCCCTTCCGCCAAATCACCAAGTGACGTCCGCTTTTGAACCTGTATTTTTCCATTGCTGTCAGGGATTGGTTCACCATGAGGGTCGGCTTTGGGGTAGTTGAGCATTTCATCGATTCGGTTGTAGAACCGTTCAGAGTTTACGTGCTCCAACTGTTCAGCAATGTCATGCACTTCCTCCCATCCCAGACTCATTATCTTTACCAAGAAAAGTTCTGCAAGCCGGTGTTTGCGCACAATACTCAGGGCCTCCTTTTTTCCACGTTCAGTAAGCCTGACTCCCTTATAAGGAGCATAAGCCACCAGCTTTTTTGTCGCGAGCCGCTTCACCATGCTATTCACGGTAGGGAGTTTCACCTCCAGCTTCCGAGCTAATTCCGATACATAAACTTCACCCGTCACCTGCGAAAGCGCGTAAATGGATTTGATATAGTTTTCTTCCGTCAGCGACCCCATTTTCTGTCTTTGCATTTAAAAGTAGAGCTTTTTGTTAACATCATGAAATTAAAATATTAGTATAATCTAACATTTGGTTTAAACTAATCGTACTTTTGATAGAATATGAAAAGTAAAGTTCTACTGTTTGGTATGTTGGCGTTTGCGGCTTGCGAAGAGTTCCAGCCCAAAGCACCACAAGAACATGAACTCTTGGATGGTCCAATAGTTGGCCTCACCGAAACGGAGAACCTTCAATTTCTAAAGGGAGATATAGCATTTAATGACGAAGTCTTTATTCCAGCAAGCGGCTTAGGACCACTGTTCGTTGCCAATTCATGTGGAAGTTGCCATCCGGGTGATGGGAAAGGACATCCATTTACTACACTCACCCGATTTGGGCAAATTGATGAGAACGGAAATCAGTACCTAAATGCGGGTGGGCCCCAACTTCAACATCGGGCTATTCCGGGCTATCGGGCTGAAGAACTTCCAATCGGAGCAGCTTATTCTAGCTTCACACCCCCGGCTGTGACGGGTTTGGGTTTTCTTGACGCGGTAAGTGATGAAGATATCCTGGCCTGGGCGGATCCGGATGATACAGATGGGGATGGGATCAGCGGAGTTGCAAATTGGATTGATATAAAAAGTTACGTTGTGCTTCGGCCGAGTAGCATCTCCCAAGGCGGAAGGTATGTGGGCAGATTCGGAAAGAAGGGAGCCGTGTACGACTTACTTCAGCAAACCGCTACAGCGTACAATGAAGATATCGGTATAGCGTCTACTTATGAACCCATCGATACATACTCGGGCGTGGAGTACGATCCTGAGATTTCCAATCAGGCCATCCAAGATGTGGTGTTCTATCTTAAGACACTAAAAGCGCCCGTTCCCCGAAGAGAGAATAACGAAATAATATTAGGTAAAGAAATCTTTTCAACGACTGGATGTGCCAAATGTCACCGCCCTGAAATGAAGACAGGTTTAAGTCCCGTAGCAGCCTTATCGAACAAAACATTTTATCCTTACACTGATCTATTGTTGCATGACATGGGCCCCTCCCTAGACGATGGATATACTGAGGGCTCAGCAAAGACCTTTGAGTGGCGCACGCCACCATTGTGGGGTCTGGGACTTTCAAAGAATTCACAAGGTGGAAAATACTTTCTGATGCACGATGGGCGCGCAACCAGTATCGAACAAGCCATTCAAATGCACGGTGGCGAAAGCACCCAAAGTCGTGAGAATTTTGCATCGCTTAGCGCAGAAGACAAAAGAAAACTGATTCGATTCCTGGAAAGCCTATGATCAACAGACGTGAATTTGTATTGAATGCGTGTATGGCCTGTGCTGGGGGAAGCCTGATCTCAACAATCCTGTCTTCCTGCCGGCCGACTCATTATATAAGTGGCGTGTTTGAACAGGATGGTATCGTTGTCAGTAAGGCGGAATTTGATTACTACAAGAAAGACAAGCCGTTTACTCGACCGTTCATCGTGATCGGAAATAGCAGACTGGAATATCCCATTTACTTGTATCGACTTGCTGAAAGCAAATACAGTGCCCTGTGGATGAAATGCACCCATCAGGGATCTGAGTTGCAAGCCTCTGGAGACCATTTGTACTGTTCGAGTCATGGAAGTGAATTTGATAAAAATGGAACCGTCATTTCGGGACCTGCTGAACAGAATCTACGATCTTTCCCAGTGTCTGTGGTCAACGAAAAAATCTTGATCCGTCTGATATGAACACAAAAGCCATATTTCTCCTGATCATGCTTGTTTGCGTGGGAACCTGCGGGTTCAGTCAAATCGATTCAACGCTCTTCCGGAGAACTGCAAGAGACACGTCAAAACTTTACCTCAACATGGATGCTGTGTATAACCGGCCATTTCTTGCGGTAGGTAAACTGCCTGTTTCCGTGGGTGGATATGTAGAAGCCAACTGGCAGCACATGGGTACGGATGGCATTACCGAAGGCCACCAGTTTCAAATGCGAAGGCTTACACTATTTGTTGCATCAAGCATTTACAAGCGCATCAAATTTTTATCCGAGATCGAGTTTGAAGATGGCACGAAAGAGATCAATATCGAATTCGCTTCTGTGGATATTGAGTTTCACCCACTATTGAATTTCAGGGGAGGAATTTTGATGAACCCTATCGGTGCGTTCAATCAGAATCATGACGGACCACGGTGGGAGTTTGTCGACCGCCCGGTCTCAGCCACGCAGCTGCTACCAGCCACATGGAGCAATGTTGGATTCGGACTGTATGGAAAACTATATAAGAACAATTGGGTATATGCGTATGAAGCCTACCTGACCAATGGCTTTGATGACACTATCATCAGCAACGCGGAAAACAAAACCTTTCTTCCGGCTTCCAAGGAAAATCCAGATCGATTTGAAGAAAGTTTCAATGGTGTTCCATTACTAACAACCAAGATAGCTTTACGCAACAAACGAATCGGAGAAATAGGGTTATCGTATATGGGTGGTGTGTACAACAAGTTTGAGGAAGATGGACTGACGCTTGACAAGAAAAGGAGACTCCATGTCTGGACGGTGGATTTCAATACTATAATCCCCTGGACGAGAACCTACATCAATACGGAATGGACACTTGTTAATGTCGATATTCCCGAAAGTTACAGCCAGCAGTTTGGCGATCAGCAAGCAGGCGGTTTTGTTGATATAGTCCAGCCCGTGTTTCGCAAAAGTATTTTCGGGTTTGAGAGATCGGTAGTTAACGCAGCGGTGAGGTTTGAGTACGTAGATTGGAACCGGGAAAAATTCAGGGAGACAGGTGATAATATTTACGATGATTTTATCTCTGTTGTGCCTGGAATAAGTTGGCGACCTACCACGCAAACAGTGATCCGGCTAAACTACAGGTATAATTGGCATACGGATCTATTCGGGAATCCTCCATCCAAAACGGCTGGATTTCAGTTTGGTCTATCCTCTTATTTTTAGTTGCAACGCAGTTTCATGGATTTTTCCTTAATTTTGCCTCTCGTGAAAGTCATCCGTTTCATATTTGTTTTGTATGTGCTGTTTTTGGCAGTCTTTCCTTGCAGCGATAGCAGGACCTCCATGGACGAACAGAAGGGAGCCATTACATTCATCGCTTCAGAGGGACACAATCACGCCACAGGTGAGCAGGACGCATGTACTCCATTCTGTATTTGTTCATGTTGTGCAGCACAGGTGCAACTTCATTCAGGTACCGAAATTTCGTTTACAAATCTTGATCACAACACACCTGTGACATCCCGCTATCTTGAAAAGCCCTTGCTCGACAAGACAGCTTCTATCTGGCAACCGCCCAGAATTTAGAGCCCCCAATTTTTCATTTAACAAAAGTTATGCAAGGTGACAGATCACCATGCGTACACTATTTAGGGCTAAGCTTCCAAAGCAATTAGTAACAAAAGAAAATGTAAGAAGAACAAAGTAAAATCTTTGATCGCCAAGGTCATGGAGTACTTCATATTGTCGATACTCATTCTCTTCTTTCTTACCCTGCTAATTGCTGGTTGGATTATCCCTAACCTCAACATAAATCACAATTAAAATAAGATGTTAAATACAATAATTCAGTACTCGATAAAAAATAAACTGATAGTTGGGATGCTAACGGTAGCGCTTATTATATGGGGCGGCTACTCAATCACTCAACTGCCAATCGATGCCGTGCCTGATATCACTAACAACCAGGTGCAAATAATAACAGTGGCCCCCTCTCAATCAGCGTTGGACATTGAGCGCCTGGTAACATTTCCAGTTGAACAAACCATGGCTACTATTCCTAATATCCGGGAGATTAGAAGTTTCTCAAGATTTGGTTTGTCGGTGGTGACCATTGTTTTTCACAATAAGATAGATGTCTATTGGGCCCGGCAACAGGTCAATGAAAGATTAACTATAGCGGCCTCAGAAATCCCTGCAGGGGTGGGTGTTCCGGAGATAGCGCCCATTACAACTGGACTTGGAGAAATTTACCAATATATCATTAGGCCAGAAGAAGGATACAAAGACAAATTTGATGCGATGGAGTTAAGAAGTATCCAGGACTGGATTGTACGCAGGCAACTACTGGGGACCCCGGGTGTAGCGGATGTGGCAAGCTTTGGTGGCTATTTAAAGCAATATGAAATTGCTCTTGATCCTGATAAACTGCGCAGTTACAATCTGGGTATTCAAGATGTTTTTATTGCGCTACAGAAGAATAATCAAAATACGGGTGGAGCGTACATCGACAAGAAACCAAATGCCTGGTTCATTCGCAGCGAGGGTTTAATAAGCTCCACAGAGGATATAGGAAAAATCGTTGTTGCAAACACGAATGATGGTATTCCTATTTTAATTCGAAATGTTGCTGACGTTCGGTTTGGATTCGCCAATAGGTATGGTGCAATGACATACAACAATGAAGGTGAAGTGGTGGGTGCAATAGTACTTATGTTAAAGGGTGAAAATTCCAATGCGGTAGTAAATAGGGTTAAGCAAAAAATGGAGCAAATCCAGAAAACGCTACCAGAGGGAATAACAATCGAGCCCTTTCTTGATCGTAGTGCATTGGTAAATCGAGCAGTCGGAACCGTGGAAAAGAATTTAATAGAAGGTGCACTTATTGTGATTTTCGTGTTAGTGCTTTTCCTTGGCAATATTCGGGCTGGGCTTGTGGTTGCTTCGGTAATTCCATTGTCAATGCTATTTGCCATTGCTATGATGCACGTGTTTGGAGTATCAGGTAATCTCATGAGTTTGGGAGCCATTGATTTCGGGCTTATTGTAGATGGTGCCGTTATTATCGTTGAGTCAACCATGCACTATTTGGCTATAGGCAAGCTGACAAAATTGAACCAGCAGGAAATGGATGAGAAGGTTCATCACTCAGCTTCTCGGATGATGAGAAGTGCCGCCTTTGGCCAGATCATTATATTGATCGTGTACCTGCCCATACTTGCCCTTGTAGGAATTGAAGGAAAGATGTTTAAGCCAATGGCGCAAACCGTCAGCTTTGCTATTCTTGGAGCATTTCTCTTGTCATTGACATATGTTCCTATGATGTCCGCTCTATTTCTAAGCAAAGACATAACTCACAGGCGAAACCTTTCTGACCGAATGATGGATTTTTTCCATCGTATGTATAAACCGATATTAAACGGAGCTTTGAAACACAAGATGATTGTTATAAGCGGGGCTGTCATATTGTTTTTTGTAAGCCTAGTTGTATTTCAAAGATTGGGAGGTGAGTTTTTGCCTACCCTTGAAGAAGGAGATTTTGCAGTTGAAACACGGGTATTAACAGGCAGTAGTTTATCCTATACAATAGATGTATCTCAACTGGCAGCAAAAATCCTCCTTGAAAAATTCCCGGATGAAGTAAAGGAAGTGGTTGGAAAAATCGGCTCATCTGAGATTCCAACCGACCCTATGCCAATCGAAGCAAGTGATGTCATGGTAATTCTGAATGACAAAAGCAATTGGACTAAGGCTAAAAGTAGCGATGAGCTTGCTGAAAAAATGGGGGAGGCATTGGAGGACATACCAGGCGTGACATTTGGATTTCAACAACCAATACAAATGCGGTTCAACGAGTTAATGACCGGAGTAAGGCAGGACGTTGCCGTCAAGATATTTGGTGAAGATCTTGATGTGCTCACAGGTCTTTCGCAAAAAATCGCAAAAATTATTGGTGGTGTAAACGGAGCTCGAGATCTGTATGTGGAAGAGGTGACTGGTTTGCCACAGATTGTCGTTGAAATCAATCGCGATGAAGTCGCAAAATATGGATTGAATATCGAGGATATTAATCTGGCCGTCAATGCAGCTTTTGCTGGTCAAATAACTGGGCTGGTGTATGAAGGTGAACGGAGGTTTGGACTTGCCGTTCGGCTTAATTCTCAAAATCGTGAGAGTATTGAAAATGTTAGTAACCTGTTCATATCTTCTCCCAATGGTGATCAAATCCCCCTGAAGCAGTTGGCCAATGTCCAATTTAAAATGGGGCCAAACCAAATACAACGCGAAGATGCAAAAAGGAGAATAATAGTTGGGTTCAACGTTAGGGGAAGGGATGTTGCCAGTATTGTTAATGAAGTGCAGCAAAAAATAGATAATCAAATAGAGTTTCCACCTGGGTACTATCCAACCTATGGAGGACAGTTCGAAAATCTAAAAGAAGCACAAGCAAGGTTATCCATTGCCGTGCCAGTGGCGCTCTTATTAATTTTCATTTTACTTTTCTTCTCATTTGGTTCACTTAAACAGTCCTTACTCATTTTTGCGGCAATACCTATGGCGGCAATTGGTGGGGGATTCGCCTTACTAGTCCGTGGAATGCCATTTAGCATCTCTGCTGGGATTGGCTTCATTGCCTTGTTCGGAGTTGCAGTACTCAATGGCATTGTGCTTGTAGCAGAATTCAACCGACTGCGGAAAGATAAAATTATTGATCTTGAAGAAATTGTTAAGGAGGCTACAAAGATCAGGCTACGCCCGGTATTGATGACAGCGACCGTTGCTTCACTTGGTTTCTTACCTATGGCA
Organism: Cyclobacteriaceae bacterium; assembly: GCA_035344095.1. Lineage (GTDB taxonomy): Bacteria > Bacteroidota > Bacteroidia > Cytophagales > Cyclobacteriaceae > ELB16-189. Next base: position 13,346 of record DAORAG010000017.1, read on the forward strand.
CTGGCAACGAGTGCGGGTGCCGAAGTTCAAAAGCCGTTGGCAACAGTAGTGATCGGAGGATTGTTAACATCAACTTTGCTGACGTTAATTGTTTTGCCCTGTCTTTACATTTATTCCGAAAAGCTTTCTTTCGGGAAGTTGAAACGCACAGCTACAATCGCAGTAGTTTTCCTTTTAATGTTCCTGTGTCCATTAAGTATGCAGGCACAAAATCCAAATGATCCAATTGACCTTTCGCAGGCTATATCCATTGCACTGAAAAATAATCCAAGCATTATATCAGCAGGGTATGAAGTAGATGCAAAAAGATCGTTGCGGCAAACATCATTTGACCTGCCAAAGACAGACATATCTTATATGCGAGGTCAATACAATAGTTATAGCAAGGATGATAACAGCCTGGCGATTTCTCAAACCATACCATTTTTAGCATTTGGTAGTCAACGAGAACTCAATAGTTCAATGCTGGCATCTGCTGAACTTAAAAAAGCTACTACTGAGAATGAGCTAATTCTTAAAGTGAAGCAGGCTTACTATCAACTTGCCTACCTAAAGTCAAGGCAAAATCTGCTGCTTCAACAAGACAGCATATTCGAAGGTTTTTACAAGTCGGCTTCATTGCGATTTCAAACTGGAGAAACCAATATGATTGAGCAAACAACTGCCGAAACACAAATGAATGAAATTAAGAATCAACTGAGAAATGGTGACTCGGAAATACAGATAGCTAAGACCCAACTCAAAGTTCTGTTAAACCAGAAGTATCTGCCTGATATAATCGACACGTCCCTGGAGGAATTATCCTTCGATCATATTGCCGACACTGCCACCCTTTCCAGCAACCCATCAGTTGCTTATATGAGGCAGCAAATTGAGGTAGCGCAAGCTCAGAAAAAAGTTGAAGCGGCCAAAGCTGCACCAGACCTTTTACTGGGATTGTTTTCTCAAACCTTAATTGGCACAGAAAATCCTGAAAATGGGTTATTGGCTTCCCCATCCGATAGATTTACTGGCTTTCAAGTAGGGATTTCGATCCCACTTTGGTTTGCTCCTCAGCGCGGTCGAATAAAAGCCGCTAATTACATCATACAAGCCAGCGAGAGTAGTTATCAACATTTTGAGACAACGTTCAAAGGCCAACTGCAACAAGCAGCTCAACAATATGTTAGAAATAAAAACAATCTTACCTACTTCCAAAACTCCGCCTTGCCCAATGCAAGTCGCATATTGACTCAATCACAGATTGCATTTCAAGAAGGTGAAATAGATTATGTTGAGTTTCTTCTAGGTGTTAAAAATGCAAACGCAATCAAAGAGGGGTTCCTTCAAGCACTTAGTGATTACAACCAAAGTATTATCTATCTCGAATTTTTATCAGGAAATAAATAGAAAAAAAATGAAACATATTTCAAATATATATTTTATAACACTTGTCCTTGGAACTACTCTTCTGGCATCATGTACGAATCCAACGTTGCCATTGGAAACCATTGAGCATACTGCCGAAGAAGAGAATTCGGTTGTCTTTACCAAAGCTCAATTCAACACGGCAGGAATTAATTTTGGTCAAATCGAAGAAAAACAAATAAGTGGCACCATTAAGGTGAATGGATTACTTGATGTTCCCCCACAACAATTAGCCAATGTTTCGGTCCCACTTGGAGGATTCCTTAAAAATAGTGAATTGCTTCAAGGTACAAGAGTGAAAAAAGGCCAGCGTATAGCAACGATCGAAAACATAGAATTCGTTCAACTGCAGCAAGATTATCTTGAAGCAATGAATCAACTGGAATACGCAAAGGCAGATTTTGAACGGCAGCAGGAACTTGCTAAAGAAAATGTCAATGCGAAAAAAACACTGCAATTCGCCAAGACGAACTATTACAACTGGCAGGCCAAATCGAAAGGTTTTCAAGAGAAGCTGAAAATGTTGAACATAAATTTTAGCTCACTTGAGGCGGGCAACATTTCTAGCTCCATCCCCATATATGCACCAATTTCCGGATACGTTACCGAAGTAAATGTGAACATAGGTAAGTATGTGAATCCCAGTGATGTGTTATTTGAAATTGTTGACACAAATCATCTGCATGCCGAACTTATTGTGTTTGAAAAGGATGTTCCTAAACTTAAGATAGGTCAAAAGGTGAGATTCACGTTGGCCAACGAGTCAACAGAACGAATGGCTACCATATTTTTGATTGGACGCAAAATTACAACCAATCGGACAATCAGAATTCATTGTCACATTGATAAGGAGGATACAGAACTTCTTCCTGGCATGTACCTGAAAGCACTGGTTGAAGCAGGGGGAGCATTGGTGCAAGCTTTACCTGATGAGGCTATTATAGATTATCAAGGTAAAAAATACATTTTTGTCAACACAAATGGCAATGCTCCAAATGAGGCGTATCAATTTCGAATGATCGAAATTGAAGTCGGAAGCAGTGAGTTGGGGTATACGGAAGTAATACTACCAGATGATTATAAAAAAGATTTAAAAGTAGTGACAAAGGGTGCTTATGCTATCTTATCTAAGATGAAAAACAGCGAAGAAGAAGGTCATTAGGAATTTCTAGGTTTCACTATTAATCATTCACTATGCGACCATGATAACACTAATAGGTGGAAGTCTTGTACTAAGTATTTTGCATGCGCTGATCCCAAATCATTGGCTTCCGATTTTGGCCATTGGTAAAAAGGAGGGTTGGTCAATTACACAGACAACCAAGATTACTATTTTGTCAGGGCTTGCGCACGCACTAAGTACCGTATTGATTGGCTTCTTGGTGGGGTTTATTGGAGTCAGTTTATCAGATCAGCCCTATTTTTCACACTTTATTACTCCGGGTATACTCATCTCGTTAGGTGTGTTTTATATCTATCAACACCATCACCACAAACATTTTCATCTTCACGCAACAAATCAAGGTAGTTCAAATTACAAAGTAGTTGCTGGTCTGGTCATTGCCATGTTCTTCTCGCCATGTTTTGAAATTGAGGCCTTCTTTCTAATGGCAGGGTCTCACGGGGGCTGGCAAGAAATGATGCTTCTTGCAGTTTTATATACTGTCGTGACTGTTTGTGGTATGACACTTTGGGTAGGGATTGCCTACAAAGGTATAGTCAAGTTTAACTGGCACACCCTTGAACATAATTCGGGAATAATAGCAGGATGGACATTGATTGCGACAGGTCTAGCCTCATTTGCCTTTTCTTAAAAATGATATTTATAAAATGATGAAAAAAAATAAGAGCATTACTCAGAATATAAAGGAACCTGATGGGTGGATTGATCACTGGCCTTTGCTGCTATCCCTCATTATCCTCTTAATCATGCTTACCCTTGATTATAGCTTCAAGCTCAGACCAGACTTTGCTTTAGAGTTAGCGATATATACATCTGCCTATTTGTTGGCAGGTTACAATGTGTTAAATCTCGCTTTTCGCAAAGCTATTCGATTCGATATTTTTAATGAGTTCTTCCTGATGAGTGTAGCCACCATAGGGGCTTTTGCGATTGGATCCTATAGTGAAGGGGTTGCAGTGATGGTTTTTTACTCTATCGGTGAATGGTTTCAGGATTCTGCAGTTAACAAAGCCAAAAGAAACATTAAGGCATTGCTTGACATTCGACCGGAAGAAGTGACCGTCATTAAAGATGGCTTGCCACAAATTCTAAATCCTAGAGAAGTAAAGATTGGTGATATTTTTCAAGTAAAGGCAGGGGAGAAGGTTGCATTAGATGGTGTGCTTCAATCTAATCTATCCACTTTTAATACAGCTGCTCTGACAGGTGAGAGCAAACCGGATACAATTCGAAGTGGAGAACCTGTGCTTGCAGGAATGATTAATCTTGACAAAGTGTCAGAAGTAAAAGTCACTTCATTGTTTCAGGATAGTAAACTGAGCAAGATATTGGAGATGGTGCAGGATGCAACTGCTCGAAAATCGCAGACGCAATTGTTCATCAGCAGGTTTGCCAAAGTTTATACACCCATCGTTTTTGCTCTGGCCATAGCTGTATGCTTTCTACCTTTTTTCTTTATCGACCCATATGTCTTTGATGTATGGTTTTACAGAGCACTGGTTTTCCTAGTCATTAGTTGCCCATGTGCATTAGTAGTGTCAATTCCCCTGGGATATTTTGGAGGTATTGGATTGGCTTCTAAGAACGGAATACTATTTAAAGGCTCTAACTATCTTGATGTGATGACCCTGGTTGATACTGTGGTTATGGACAAGACTGGAACACTTACCAAGGGGATATTTGAAGTGCAGGACGTGGTCACAAAAGATTTTGATAAGGATGATTTGTTAAAATTCGTAACTGGCATCGAAAGCCAATCCACTCATCCAATCGCCAGAGCCATTATTGAATTCGCAGGGAAAATGAATGGTGAGTTAAAGATTGAAAACGTAGAGGAAATATCGGGGCACGGACTGAAAGGAGAGGTGAATGGGAAAATCATATTGGCTGGTAATACAAAGCTGCTAAAGAAATTTAACGTTGTTTACCCTCAAGAAGTCGAATCCTTGGTTGATACTGTAGTTGCTGTGGCGGTGAATAACAAGTACGCAGGTTATATAACAATCGCTGATGAAATCAAGGAAGATGCAAAACTTGCGATTGAGGAACTACATAAACTGGGTATTCTCACTGTAATGCTATCGGGAGATAAGCAAAGTGTGGTATCGCAAGTTGCGAAGACTCTGGGAATTGATAATGCTTATGGGAACCTGTTACCAGATGGGAAAGTTGAAAAGGTGCAAGCCTTAAAAGATCAAGGAAAAAAAATTGCATTTATTGGTGATGGCGTAAATGATGCACCTGTGGTGGCTCTTGCAGATGCTGGGGTGGCCATGGGTGGTCTTGGAAGCGATGCTACCATTGAAACGGCAGATATTG
>DAORAG010000018.1:0-17985 GCA_035344095.1 Cyclobacteriaceae bacterium
TGAATGTATCCGGTAGTTTTTATTACGTAGCCGATATCATTCACTTCGAACTTTCTACCGCCAGCTTCATTATTGTTGCTGCGTACAGCTTGTATCACCTGGGGAACGGAAATACCATAATAGGTCAGCTTGTTAGGATTGATGGTTATTTGGTATTGCTTTTCAAACCCTCCGAAGGAAGCCACTTCGGCAACCCCAGCCACATTTTGTAAGCCAAACTTGATATACCAATCCTGAATCGCGCGTTGCTCACCCAGATCCATGCCGGGTGCCTCCAGGGTATACCACAAAATATGACCGACCCCGGTGCCATCCGGCCCAATGGTGGGTACTACGCCTGTTGGAAGTATCCTGGATGCGTAGTTCAATCGTTCAAGCACTCTTTCGCGAGCCCAGTAAACATCTACGTTATCTTCAAAAATCACGTAGACGAAGCTCATGCCGAACATCGATGTTCCCCTGACGTATTTGATTCTTGGTAATGCCTGAAGGTTGGTTACCAGGGGATAGGTGATTTGATCCTCCATAATCTGAGGACTTCTTCCCATCCACTCAGTAAATACGATTACCTGATTTTCGGAAAGGTCAGGTATTGCATCAATCTTGCTTGTCCTTACGGATTGAAGACCCCAGGCAAACAACCCCCCCGCAATCAGCAAAATGATAAACCTGTTGTGTATGGAATACGAAATGATTTTTTCGATCATAAATTCTTATCAATGGATAATTCCTAAAAACCGACCAATGAATGTCGACTATCGTTGAAAACGATACGCGCACAGGGTATTGGAAATCCTAATCCTTACCTATGACGGTAAAGGATGCGACCTATTCCCTGAATGGAAAAATATCAAATAAGGAATTTATGAACGAGCGTAGTGATATCCCGTTCAATGATGGGTCGTTTGTAACCGGCATGTGATTTTGTTATCCGGTTATTGGAATCGCTGAGTGATGCCGATGCGCTGTTAGAAAGGAGTGCAGGTTGAAAAAAATCAAAGTTGATGAGGCCACTAACATTAAACGCTTCTGCATGGGCTACGCTAATTGTTATGTCCTGGCAACAACTTTTAGCATCAAAAGAAGCTTCATGCTGATCGCAGGATCTTGTCGCTTCGGTGCATGATTTTGACTCGTTGAAAAGAGCCATCACCTGAAGGTCGCCCTGGCACAAGTGAAGGCTGATTGTGTGACTTAGTGCAGACAACAGCACCGTAATCACTAACAATCCTGACACTATGGTTTTAGTCCTTTTCAATTGCTCAAGCAAATGTACGGGAATAGATTGTTCGGTGTTGCGAGTTTAGCTTACTATATTTTCGTGGTTTACGCCACGCAAGCCCTTTATTGCCAATCAGGTTGATTTCAAAGCCTAATCCCTTCCGCTCTAATGTAGATACCGTGCTGTCCCATCACGCAAATGCTGAAATTTGTTAATTCCCTTTAGGGAAAGTAGTAGTCCGAGCCCCATAAAAATGCAACTATGAGTATGTGGTTAAAGTCCCAATGTTGAGAATTGGAACTAAAGCTGGATGCCTACAAATAATGAATTGTATCTATTAAGGATTAATTCTTTCGTTTGCCGGAAAAATGAAGTCTGTTTCCACTCCAAGGTCCCGTCATGAAATCAAAAGTATAATCGAACGTACCTGCGGCCATATCAAAGTAACCGTAGTGTTCATCACCGGATTTATGCTGAGAACTCATGTGTTGTGCCCAGGAAGTCCAGTTTCCATTGTTTCCCATCATGTGATGATTGGCTGACATATTGTACCCGTACCTCATCTTGAAGTCATCGTCTGTCGAGCAGACCTGCATCATGGATCCATTTTCATATAACTCAAGGGAGAAGGTGGTGTCGATGGCTTCGCTGTAACAACGGATCTGAACAGTATATTCGTTGATCATAGAGATTTCAGCCGTTGCTGATACCTGGCTTGGTAACAAGGGTGAAGACTGTGTGCCCTCGTATATGCCAATGACCTGATTGGACAGGTTCGGGCGAGTCAATTCATCATTCATATTGCAGGATGCCATGACTCCCGCCACAGCGACTCCTAAAACTAAGGTTGAGATTTTCATATTTCTATCATATTAAATTTCTACTATTATTGATACAAGTACCTTTCGCTCAGGTACGCGCGATCACTTCCTTAAGTTTGTTGCTAATTTCGGTGGCAATGAACAGAAGTTCTTCATTTTTTACAGCTTGCATGGATGCTATAGGGTCAACTGCGGATACTTCAATTTTGCCTGATTCCTTTTCCTGTATTATCACGTTACACGGTAACATGATGCCTATCTTGTCTTCAACCTGCAAGGCTTTGTACGCGAAGGGCGGGTTGCAAGCGCCCAGTATTTTGTACTTATAAAAGTCAACATCGAGTTTCTTCTTCAGTGTGGTCTTTATATCAATTTCTGTCAACACGCCAAAACCCTCATTTTTAAGTTCTTCTGTAACCCGATCAACGATGTGATCAAAATCTCCAGAAACTGTTTTTGTAAAAAAGTATTCTGCTTTGTCGGCTTTGCTGGTTGCTAATGTTTCTTTCTCTCTCATTGCTTATTGCTTTTCATTCATGGGTAAGAACAGGACACATAGTTACAACAAGGGAAGGTCAAATTCAGTAACCAAGGTCACACAGCCATACTGACTTTAATCACCTCCTACGTATTTCTTTGCATTCTCTTCAGATTCAAAGTAAAGGATAGCCCCTTTTTTAGCTGGATCTATTGTTATGAACGCATGGGCTTTGTCAACACTTACTTTGCTATAGGGGTCAATCGCATGCCGAACGTTTTCATTGTTCGTAAGGTCGCGAACACACTGGTCGCAACAGCCATAATATGTTCTACCCTCAATGGGAACTGGAATCTGATCAACACCCACATACATGTTATTCACCATGCAAACTACTTTTGGATCTACCGAGAAACCTGGCAACGGCATCGACTTGAGCCCCTCGCGCATCATATAATCATATTTTTCCTGTTGGTAGATATGATACCCTTGCCAGACAGCCCAACCTGTGAACATTGCGATCACCACACTAGTGATTATGATATTGTACCTTCGTTCTCTGTTTCTTTTGACACTCGAAGAAGGCGTTTTTGTTTTCTTCGTTTTCATGCCTTTGTGATAATTAGTAAAACATCGATGATCTCATACTTGTCTATCAGTCGTCTCCGCGGTTTACTTGATGCAATTGGTGCCTGCAGAATGGGACAAGTCTATGGCAGACCCCGTCCCATTCCGACAGGACTTACAGTCCATACTGATCCCAGAACACGATTACCAACAGCACAATAATCAACGTATAGACAAACCATCTTGCCAGCTTCCGCCAGCGAGCTTCTTTTTTTCCAACGACCGGTTTACAGCATTCTTTCACCTCTTATTATTTGTTTATAACTTCCTTATTCTCTCCGCAAGTCAGCATTGCATCCCCAAAGTAAGGATTCTTGATTTCCCTAGACGTACTCAGCCAATAGGCGCCCTTTCCATCACGGAACATTGGGCAGAATTGATAGTAAATAGATTCTCCGCTTGTGCCAAACATTTTGATGGCGCTATACAACGCATCACTAAAGTCAGCATAAGCGAGCCGCTGCTGCTGAATATCATTTGATTCTTGTATGCGCGTAAGCGATGATTTCAGCGTTTTCAGGTTCTTCATCCAATGATTATGCATATCACCCTTCAACAAACTCATATCAACTTTTCCAAGGTTTGCTTCAACTTGAGGAACGGCCTTTAGCACGCCACGCGAGTCAGTAGCCAGAAAGGCTTTTTGCAATTCCAGATAGGAGTTAAAAACAGCCGTCAATTGCTTCTTGAAATTTTCATTTATTGACATATCCATTTTCATGGTATTCTGAGAAGCATCTTTATCATGACCGCTGTGCTCATCCGTAGCCGGTTTCTTGTCTCCGCCCATGTCCATACCTGCATGGCCGCCCATAGATTGCTTGCCACCGTCAGGGTTCATCATGCTCTTTTCTCCTTTGAGCTGAGCTGCAGCATCAATTTTAAATACGCCATTGCTTGCCACCATCTCGCCTTCCTGCAGACCACTACTAACCACATAATAATCACCGGCTTCCGCACCAAGCTCTACTTCACGATATTGAAACATGTTGTTGTGGTCATCAGTCATCACATACACAACGGCTTTTTTACCTGTCCATAATACCGCTGATCTTGGTACAACCAGCTGGTCTCTTGATCCGGGAAGCATCGTTTTAAGAATTCCATCGGCAAGCATCTCCGGCTTTAACAAGTCTCTTGAGTTGTTTAACTCAGCCCGCACCTTAGCTACCCTCGACATAGGATTAATTACTGGATCGATAAAGGTTACAGTTCCTTCAAATTCCCTACTGGGTATCGACTTGATTTTGAACCGTATCTTGTCGTGCATCTTGATCCATGGGATATCGCTCTCGTAGGCATCAAACATTACCCAGAGGTGACTGAGGTCAATCACTTCAAAGAGTGCGCTCCCTTCTTTCACGTAATCGCCAAGTGCTACATGCCGCTTTGTCACCGTTCCGGTAATGGGGGACAACACGTCAAAATAAAAAGTTACATCTCCCGACTTTTCGATTTGATCGATCTGTTCTTCCGTTAAATCCCACAGTTTCAATTTATTTCTTGAAGCTTTATAATAGCCGGGGTTTGTCTCTTTGAATTTTAAAGCCTCAAACAACTCACGCTGCGCGGTCACTAACTCAGGGGAATAGATCTTGGCTAGCACCTGACCTTTATTTACTTTTTGCCCCGTGAAGTTGATAAAGAGCTTTTCTAGTCTTCCTGGATACCTTGCCGTCAATTGGGCGATGTTACGTTCATCCGGCATAACCTTACCAGGCAAGTACACCTCCTTATAAGGAGCAATTTTTTCTATGGTACTCATTTCAACCTCAGCTATCTTCATAGCGGCATTGGAAAGTTTCACGGTAAACTGCTCTGTGCCATCACTGCCGGTATCATCGCTTTCAAGTGGTATGAGTGTCATTCCACAAATGGGGCATTTGCCGGGTTTTTCAGAACGAATTTGAGGGTGCATGGAACAAGTCCATATCGTACCTGCTTTGTGATCCATTGCCGTATGATCAGGTTCTGTTTGTGCTTCAGACTTTGGTGTCGAAGAACCACCGAAGATCAGCCAGCCAAGGAACATACCTAGCACTAATACACCAAGCAGTATCAGCGCTTCTTTCCCATTTTTCTTAATAACATCAAATATTTTCATATCAAAGTTGTTTACCGGTTAAGTAATTAATAAAGGCCACAAAGGTGTTTTGGTCTGTGCGTGCCCGCTCCAGTTCAAGTTCGTACCGTAGCAGTTGCCGATCCATCCGCAATATTTCTTCAAAGTCTCTGCCTGCCGTTGAATATTGAGTAACCAGAATATCAAGTGCTTGATTGGCGATCCGAATTAACCGCTGATAGAGCGCTACCCTGCGCACAGCATCAGTATAGTCACGCCATGACTTTTCGAGCGCTGTCTCCAATTGATTTTCTTTGTTCTCTTTCCTGTCGGACACGGAAGTCTTGAGATATTCTTTCTCCAAGACCATCGACCTGTACTTCTTGCGGTAAAGCGGAATCCTGACGCCTACCTGCGGAAAGATCAAAGCGTCCTTGCCGTTGTCAGGCATACTCACGTCAGTGCGAGGAGATATGTTCGTGTAGGCAAGCCCAAGACTGAAGGAAGGCAGTCCCATTTTCCGGGCAACTTCCTTCTCCGCATCAAGCGCTAGTACTTCGTACTCAAAACTCCTAAGCATCGGGTTTTGTTCTTTGATGGAATCAAGTAGAATATTCTTACTGTCAGCAATGGCTATCGGAGCCAAGGTGTCGGGTAAAACTATAGCTACTGGTGATTGCGTATTGAGTAGCTCGTTGAATCTTGCTTGTATTGGAAGGCGGGTATCTTGCAGGTATAGGAGTTGATTATTTAGCTCATCCAATTCCATTTCTACCCTAAGCAGATCAACTGCGTTCCCAGTATTCGATTCCAACCGCACGTTGGCCAGTTGACGAAAGCTTTCAAGCAGGCGAATATTTTCTCTAGTTATTCGCACCGAGGCTTCCAGCACATACAAGTCGTAGTAGTTGGCACTCACATCAAAAAAGAGTTTGTTTTTAACATCCAAGAATACCTCGTAACGAGCTTTGGCTAGCTGTGAGGCTGCCTCTTCCTGATCGCTTAGCTGACCAAACCAGGGGAATGCCTGTGTTAACGAGATGCCTGCTTGTTGCGCGCCAACCCGTGTTTCTACCGGACTCGCAAAAACGCTGAACATCACGTTGGGGTCTGGCAGCGCTTTGGCTTGTGGCAACCGTTCCAGGGCGGCCAGGTACTGATTGAATGTTGCTCTCAGTTCCGGATTGTTTTGAGCCGCCATTTTAAGGTAGCTATCCAGCGGGTCTGTTGTCTGAGCGATGGACACGACCGCAAACCACTGTAACATGAAAAGGAGGATTATATATTTATTGATCTGCTTCATCTTCTACTGAATTTGCTTGTCTTTTTACTCTTCTTTCCTGCCATGCACAATAGAGCGTGGGTACAATGAACATGGTGATTACCTGGATGAGCATGCCACCAAAGGAGGGTATGGCCATCGGCACCATTATGTCTGATCCCTTTCCAGTTGATGTGAGCACTGGGATGAGTGCTATAATGGCAACGGCAGCGGTCATCATAGCAGGCCTTACCCGCTTTATACCGGCATGCAGAATGGCCGTACGCACTTCTTCAACTGTTTTGGGCTTTTCTTTTTCAAAAGTTTGTTTGATGTACGTGCCCATGATCACGCCATCATCGGTGGCAATGCCGAACAGGGCAATAAATCCTACCCACACGGCCACACTCAGATTGATTGTGTGCATGTCGAACAAGTCGCGCATGTTAACGCCTGCCACGGCAAAATTCATGAACCATCCCTGGCTGTAAAGCCACATCATGATGAAGCCACCCGAAAAGGCAACAAAGATTCCAGTAAAGACCATGCTAGTAGTTTGCACATTGCCGAACTGAAAATAGAGTATCAGGAAAATGGCGATCAATGAAATAGGCACAACGATAGCCAGTCGTTTTGTTGCCCTGATCTGGTTCTCGTAATTACCCGTGAACTTATAAGAGACGCCTGCGGGTAACATAAATTCCCCAGCATCCATTTTGGCCTTGATAAACCGTTGCGCCTCCTCCACCACATCAACCTCAGCATAACCGATTTTCTTATCGAAGATGACGTAGCCATCAAGAAATGTGTCTTCACTCTTGATAATTTGAGGACCCCTTCTGTAGGTAACTTCGGCCAGCTCACCCAAGGGTATTTGTGCACCCGATGGAGTGGGGATCAAAACTTTTTTTACATCTTCTGGGTTGTCGCGAAATTCACGTGCGTAGCGAACTCTCACTGGAAAGCGTTCGCGGCCTTCTACGGTGGTGGTCAGTTTGATGCCACCAATGGCCACTTCAATAAAGTTTTGAATGTCCTTAATTGATAAACCATAGCGGGCGATGGCATCGCGATCAACTTTAAACTCCATATAAGGTTTTCCTACAATCCTATCCGCAAAAACGGATGATGCTTCAATACTGGGCACTTGCTGGAGTATCTTTTCCAACTCAAGCCCAACCTTCTCAATGGTCTCCAAATCGGGTCCGAACACTTTGATGCCGATGGGGGCTCGCATGCCGGTGGCCAACATGATGAGCCGGGTCTGGATCGGTTGCAATTTGGGTGCCGAGGTCATACCAGGGATATTGGTGGCTTTAACAATTTCCTTCCAGATGTCATCGGGTGAGTTGATGTGATCGCGCCATTGTCTGAAATATTCGCCACGCTTTCTGTCGATGATCAATTCCTCTTTTTTAATCAGTCTGAACCCATCTTTCGCTGGACTATAAGTAGAGCCATCCACCAAAACATAGTTTCCCTCCTTGTCCGTTTTGAAACGGATACGATGACCATTCTCATCGACCATGTATTCAGGCTTATAATTAATAGTGTTCTCGAACATAGAGATGGGCGCAGGGTCAAGTGCGGAATTTACGCGACCCCATTTGCCTACTACGGATTCAACCTCGGGTATCTGGAAGACAAATGCATCGACCTTCTTGATAACGTCTATGTTCTCTTCAATGCCGGAGTGCGACATCGTTGTAGGCATGAGCAGGTACGAGCCTTCATCCAGTGGTGGCATAAACTCCTTACCTACACCTGGCATCTTTCGGTTGAGATATTCCCAGCCACTGGTTTGACGGATATCCAACCCTATTAAGTCGCCTCCCTTGGCCACAAATCCGAAAATGGTATCAAATCCTTGCCATGTGGTGACACCGAAGAGTACGATAAGGATGGGTATTGTAAGGAATTGCCATTTATGAGCCAGGCACCATTTCAACAGGACGGGGTAGAAATGAACAATCGTTAATAGTGAGCCCAACACAACTGTTACGATCACAATAACAAATAAGTAATTCGTCAATAAACTATTCTGAGCGCCCAACGGCATCCATGCACCGGTAAGAAAATATACTACCGTCATCAAAATGATGAGTGTATTGAGTCGATTCACCCATACTTTGATGTCCTCACGCCACTTATTTTCAAAATAGTTGTTGGCACCGAACAAGATTAGTGCGATAGCCGGTACACTGCCATATATGGTCAGCAGGGCAAGTCCCAGACCCGCAGTGACAATCGCCCACATTTTTTTTGAACGTTCTTTGTCAAACCGAAGGGCAAAGACAACATGTGCGAGTGCAGGTACAACAATGATCCCCAGGACAAGGGAAGAAAGCAATGCAAAGGTTTTGGTGAAGGCTAGAGGCCTGAACAACTTTCCTTCAGATGCTTGCATGGCAAACACCGGGAGGAAACTAACGATGGTGGTGGCCAGGGCGGTCATGATTGCTGAAGCCACCTCTACTGACGCATCATAGATAACATTCAGCAATTTTTTACCCTTCACTCCGTGATTCTCCGGCATTTCCAGGTGCCGAACGATGTTCTCCACAAAAACAATCCCAACATCTACCATTACCCCAATGGCTATCGCAATACCTGAGAGCGCCACCACATTTGCATCCACGCCAAAGTACCGCATCACGATGAATGTCATCAGCACTCCAACGGGGAGCAGAGTCGAAACAATTATGGATGCCCTGATATTCATGATTAGCACAATGACCACAATAATTGAGATCAGGATTTCGTGCTCAAGTGCTTCCTCCAGGGTGCCCAGTGTTTCCTTTATCAGACCGGTACGATCATAGAAAGGGACAATCGTTACTTTCGATACGGTTCCGTCAGGCAATACTTTGGAGGGCAGGCCTGGTGAGACCTCCTCAATTTTCTTTTTCACGTTTTCGATCACAGCCAATGGATTGGCCCCATAACGTGACACGACTACGGCACCGGTTGCTTCGGCTCCACCCTTATCCAAACCGCCCCTTCGTGTTTCTGGTCCGAAGTTTACTTTTGCGACATCTCTAATCCGTATGGGTGTATTACCATGTTGCACGACCACGGCTTTCTCCAAGTCCTCAAGACTTTGTATGTAACCTAATCCTCGCACGATGTACTCTGCCCGATTAAACTCGATTGTGCGGGCTCCAACGTCAAGGTTACTTTCTTTGACCGCCTTCATGATCTGCGCTACGTTGACATTGTACTCCTTCATGGCGGCCGGATCAATATCTACTTGGTACTCCTTTACGAATCCACCGATGGAGGCAACTTCCGAAACGCCTTCGGCTGCGTTGAGGGCATATTTCACATAGAAATCTTGTATGGTTCGCAGTTCATGCGGATCCCATCCTCCGGTAGGTGCACCTGTTTTTGGATCACGCCCCTCCAATGTGTACCAAAATATCTGGCCAAGTGCAGTTGCATCAGGTCCTAGAGCAGGCTGGACTCCATCAGGAAGTACCCCTGCCGGCAGGGAGTTTAGCTTTTCGAGAATTCTTGTGCGACTCCAGTAGAATTCTACGTCTTCCACGAAAATGATGTAGATGGTAGATAAACCAAAAATGGAGCTGCTTCGAATAGTTTTTACTCCAGGCACACCCAGTAGGGCAACTGTTAACGGATAAGTGATCTGATCCTCTATGTCCTGAGGTGATCGCCCCATCCACGTTGTGAATACGATTTGTTGATTCTCTCCAATGTCGGGAATCGCATCAACAGGAACCGGGCTCCGTGGAAACCAATCCATTTTCCAGTTGAAGGGAGCTGTAGCGATCCCTGTTCCAATGAATATCATCAGAATCAATGCTGTTACCAGCTTGTTCTCCAAAAAGAACTTGATTGTTTTATTTAACATGTGTAGGTGATTTTTTAAGCGCTGAGATTCTCCAAAACAATAGCCACCCTCATCTGATGCAGGTTAGCTGTTGATCAGCGACACTAAATCAGGAATTCCTGAACGAAAGTGATGATGTCTCGTTTTACCAACGGTGGTTTGTAAACGGATAAGGATGAAGTTATATCCTCTCCGTTATCAGAGCGATTCGGGGCGTATTGTATTACCGGAATCAATATGTACTGATGATTTTCTGGAAAAATTTCATCAGTTACTTTAGTGATCAACTTGTCTTTATCAACTTCAAAAGAAGCATCCTGGCAACAACCTTTATGACTTACCGAGTGGCGGTTGTTTATTCGATCCTTATCACAATTTTTTTCAGTTTCAGTGCAGCCGTTAGCTTTACCTACCAGGGCCACATTTTCGATCTTTCCTCCGCAAATGTGAAAGCTGATGGAATGACTAATTGTCGTGATCGCAACAGCAGCAATGAGCAGAAGGGACAATATGGTCCGAATTGTTTTCAAATGATATGTAAATATACTGAGGTGAAAAGAAGTGGTTGTTACAATATTTTGACTAAGAGTTGTAAAATAGTGATTTTGTTAGCCGACTTCTTGCCCACCCATTGAAGCTGTTCAAGTACAGTTGAACCTCAATTTTAGTCTGTTTCACTGTCCTATTTTTCTTTTAAGGAGTTGTGCGTTTATGGCCACAATAATGGTACTTAAACTCATGAACACTGCACCCACTGCGGGCCCGAGCACGAAACCAGTTGAATAAAATACGCCAGCAGCCAAGGGTATAGCAAACGTATTGTAGCCTGTTGCCCACACCAGGTTTTGAATCATCTTATTGTAGGTGGCCTTTCCGAATAAGATAAGGTTTGCAATGTCTTGCGGATTGCTGTTCACCAGAATGATATCGGCAGTTTCCGCTGCCACATCCGTACCCGAACCCACAGCGATACCAACGTTAGCCTGTGCCAACGCTGGCGCATCATTCACTCCATCGCCAGTCATAGCAACAAACTCGCCTTTAGATTGGAGCTCTTTCACGATCTCCACTTTTTGATGGGGTAGCACTTCTGCATAGTAACCGTCAAGCCCTAGCTGATCACTTACTGCTTTGGCGACTTTCTCGTTGTCACCGGTGGCCATCATTACTCTGATTTTATTTTTCTTGAATATCTCAATAGCCTTGGCACTTTCGGGTCTTATCTCATCAGCCAAAGCAATATAACCTGCCAGCCAATTATTAATCAGAACAAACACCACAGTATCTGCAGTGTTGGAGTATGCACTCTCCGGTATGGAGATGTTTTTGTCCTTAAGATACCCCGGGCTCACCACCTTCACATCTTTTCCCTCCACCGTAGCCTCTACGCCCTTACCTGTAATGGAATTAAAATTTTGCTGTTTCGGCACGCTGATATTTTTCTCCTTGACCTTCTTCATGATGCCAACGGCAATGGGATGCTCCGAACTCAGTTCGAGTGCACTTGATAACCTTAACAATTCATCTACACGAATTTGTTTATCCATTGTCTCCACGCGGGTTACACCAAAGTCGCCTTTGGTAAGGGTACCTGTCTTATCAAAAACGAGGGTTGAAATTTTTCTAGACTCTTCGAATGCTGTTCTGTTTCGTATCAAAAGTCCATTCTGTGCTGAAACAGCTGTAGATATAGCCACTACTAATGGTATAGCCAGCCCCAACGCGTGTGGACAGGCGATGACCATCACCGTGACCATTCGTTCTAATGCATAGACGAAAGGGAAGCCGAGGAATAGCCAGGTGGCCAGCGTACTGAAACCGATTGTAAGTGCAATGTAGGTAAGCCACTTGGCCGCGCGGTCCGACAGGTTCTGCATCCTTGACTTTGACTTTTGAGCTTCCTGTACCAAGTTGATCACTTTGTTTAGGTAGCTATCTTTACCAGTATGTTGGACCTTTACCTTTAAGGATCCATTGCCATTGAGAGAGCCTCCAATAACTTTGCTATCGCGTGATTTTTTCACAGGCTTCGATTCACCTGTCAGCATGGATTCATTCAAATAACTCTCACCCTCTATTATCATACCATCGGCCGGAACTTTCTCTCCTGGTTTTATCAGGATGACATCATCTTTCTGTAAATCCTCTAGTCTCACGTCTTCAACGCTATCGCCATTCAACCGATGGGCCTCAGATGGCATCATGCTCACCAGCAATTGCAATGCTTTCGAAGCCCCGAGTACCGATTTCATTTCCAGCCAATGGCCCAGCAGCATGATATCGATCAATGTGGCAAGTTCCCAAAAGAAATCCATGCCACGCAGACCAAACACCGTAGCAGAGCTGTAGAAATAAGCGACACTGATCGCCATAGAAATGAGGGTCATCATTCCCGGAGAACCGGAACTCAGTTCATCCCTTAATCCTTTTAGAAACGGCCAGCCTCCATAGAAATAGACGAAGGTAGAAAGCCCAAATAAGATGTAGGCATTTCCTGGCAGCAACCACTCGTACCCAAAAAATCCCTGGATCATGGGTGAAAAAATCAAAATAGGAGCGGTTAGGACGAGTGCTATCCAGAAACGCTTCTTAAAATCCTCGATCATCATTTTGTGATGATCATGACCAGGCATCCCCATTGGTATACTGCCGTGGTCATGGTGCTTCATTTTACTATGATCCATTTTTGAGTGATCGTGATTGACGTGATCAGAATGGTCCATTTTCGAGTGATCCTCTTGACTGTGACTCATTTTAGAATGATGCATCTTTGAATGATCCATCTCCTGATGTTGGTTATGTTCGTGATTTTCCATGGCTATGCTATTTTATTCTTTGGGTAATCAAGTTTAAGTTTCTCAAGCTGTTCGGCAAGAATTTTGGCCACTGAATAATTTCGATACCACCGTTTATCTGCCGGAATAATATGCCAGGGCAAGTGATTGCAGCTGTTCAATACCGAATGGTAAGCTTTTCTGTAATCATCCCATTTTTTGGGAACTAACTCATCTTCGC
Source organism: Cyclobacteriaceae bacterium (assembly GCA_035344095.1). Lineage (GTDB taxonomy): Bacteria > Bacteroidota > Bacteroidia > Cytophagales > Cyclobacteriaceae > ELB16-189. The sequence goes on from DAORAG010000018.1 coordinate 13,337, forward strand.
TGGAATACTTCCAGCGTTTATGCGGTTTTGCCTTACGGTTTTCAATTCTTTTGATCTGCTCATCCGCGGATATATGTAAGTAGTATTTTAATATTATTGTATTGTTCGCTAGTAGGTGGTGCTCCAGTTCATTGATCAGGTTGAGACGATGTTGCAGAACGTCTTTGGAAAGGGTGCTTTCCACGGATGGAACCAGAACATCTTCGTAGTAAGAACGATTGAATATCTTTATCATTCCTTTCTCCGGAAAATGGGGATAGATGCGCCATAGAAAGTCGTGCATGCGTTCATCGTCAGTCGGTTTCTTGAAAGATTTCACCTGAACACCCTGCGGATTCATTCTGTTGAAAGCGTGGCGAATGGTTCCATCCTTTCCGGAAGTATCCAACCCCTGTAGAACAATTAGCATACTATACCGGCCATCTGCATAGAACTTATTCTGCAATTGAAAAAGGTGTTTTTGTAATCCATCAAGTAGTTTCTTGCACTCAGATTTTTCCGTTTCCACTGGCGGAAGAGTTGATACGTTGGTCAAATCTATCATATCTGGTTGCTAGATCGTTTTGGAATAATTCATTGTGAAATATGACCCGTTCTTTTCTTTGAATATCTGTTGCTCCAATGTCGAATTCCCGATGAGGTATTCCTCCACTGAATAGCTGATGGTTTTGATCTTAAGACCCAATAGGTAAGCTTCGATCCGGGCATTGCTGTATACCCTTACCTCTCCGCTTTCCATCTTTTCCTGTTGCCTGTCTCTGATCGTGACAAGATTTTTAGAGCCCAGAAAATTCAGTACGCCTGATTCGACACTCAACTTTAAGTGAATGTCCTTGAGTTTATCGCCTCCGCTCAAATCGTACAGTTGCCGGAAATCTTTTGATGTGATGACGACCTTTGTTTCTACTTTGTTAGGGTTTGCAAAGGGAAATACATTGATAAGTACGTCAAATTCGTTGGGCTCACACCAGTAGGAGGTCGTGTACTTCTTTTTCATTTCGTTATTTTCATCATAAAGTTTAGTGGTCACCTGAACTTTATATACATCATTCTTTCGCTGCAGTTCTCCGATTAAGAATATCTGGGTGTTTTTTAGTTTGCCTTCTTTGTCAAAGTTTTCCCGTGTTACTGTTTTACCTGCTATCTGCTCAATAAACATTTCTTTGTTCTGACCAAACATGGACGTAACTGCAAGAAAGCATACCGCTATGATCAACCATGTCCTAGCCATGATGACTCATTAGCGTTTCTATTTCCGATGCCAGCATGTCAGAAAGATCAATTTGGTTGCTCTCATGAGGAATAGTGTTGCAGGTCACGATCTGTTTCGGGCCCGACTTCACGAGGTCTGTATAAGCCGAATCTGCGAACACGGCATGCACGCCCACGCAAACGGGCGATCTCATGCCTGCTTTTTTCAAATGCCCCACTGTTTCTATCATGGTGCGTGCCGTTGATATGATGTCATCTACCAAAACAGGCGTGTGATGTTTGAAGTTTTCCACGTGAGGAACGGATACTTCTACATTCTTATCGCCATGACGGATTTTTTCCAATACAATGAAGGGAGCACCAGCACCTTCAGCCACCTTTGAAACCCACTGCTCACTCTCGCTATCCGGTCCGATCAGCACGGGATTCTCAACATGGTCCTTGATCCATTTTGAAATATGTGAAGCGGCATGAATGACTCTATTGGGAACGGAGTAAATTTCGCTTAAAGAACTCCTGCGATGCAGATGCGGATCAACGGTGGTGAGCGAATCGGCAAATCCCGAGATCAACTTTGCAAAATGGACAGAGGTTACACTTTCTCCCGGATTGAATTTCTTATCCTGTCGCATGTAAGCCAGGTAAGGTGCCACGAGGCACGTACACATTGCTCCCTGCTCCTTGGCCGCCTTACTTAGGAAATATAATGGCAGCAGCTTCGCATCGGGCTGGTTCAATGTGCAGACAAGTACAACGCATTTGCCTTTCACATCTGAATGAATCCGTATGTAGCTCTCTCCGTCAGGGAACTGTCTGATAGTCGATTCCCCCATTTCAGCATGCAGGAGAAGCGCAAGTTTATCAGCAAGTATTTCGTTACCGGGCAAGGCGAAGACAATCATGTTCATTGTTCAATGTATTTTAACAATATCGGTTTGAGTTCTAAGGAAATCCAGCGCGTAATCCAGTTCGCCATTCGACTCGGCATGAATCTCATACAACAAGTCATCTTTTTGCACCAGTGTGCCAAGGGGAGTCAATAGCAATACACCTGCTGTCACCGCGCTGGGCGCTCCCGCCAGTTTTGCTACTTTGGCTAGTTTGCGGTTATCAATTCCCGTCACCTTCCCGCTGACGAGTGCTTTGACTTCATACTTGTAAGGCGCAGTACCCGGCTCTGTGAAGTACCCCTGTGCATTGCAGATGGCAAGGAATTTCTCATAAGCAACTCCTGTCACCAGGATCTCCATAGCTTGCTTGTCGCCCTCTCCTTTAACCACTTTGCCGGACATCTCCAATAGTTTCCCAGCCAAGGCAACGGCTCGTTCGCGCAAGTCAAGTGGTGCTTTATCCTCATTTCTCAACACAGACAGAACATCCCTGGCCTCCAGTGCCGGTCCTATACCACGGCCGACAGGCTGCGTGCCATCGGTTACTACGATCTCGACATTGAGGCCTATCGCTTTTCCAACAGCAACCATTTTGTCGGACAGATGTGACGCGGTTTCCAGGGAGCGTACCTTGGCTGTAGGCCCAACAGGAATATCGATCACAACACCCGTTGAACCAGCCGCTGCTTTCTTCGACAGTACAGACGCGATCATTTGTCCTTCACTGTCGATATCCAATGCCTTTTCCACACGGATGAGAATGTCATCGGCAGGGCTGAGCTGAACTGACTCGCCCCATGCCAGACAGCCGCCTTCCTGCCGCACGACTTCTTTCATCTGCTCTGTAGTAAGATTTACATTGGTCATTACCTCCATTGTGTCTGCCGTACCTGCCGGTGAGGTGATCGCACGGGAGGATGTTTTTGGGATGGTAAGCCCTGCTGCAGCGATGATGGAAACTACCAATGGTGTTGTACGGTTTCCCGGCAGACCGCCAATGCAGTGCTTGTCGTATACCTTCTGCTGCCCCCAGTTGAGTTTGAATCCAACGTTGATCATGGATCGTGTGAGGGCAATTACCTCATCCTTGTTCAGGGAATCTCCTGTACAAGATGCGAGGAATGCAGACAATTGGATATTGGAAAGATTCCGGTTGACGACATCTTTCACTATTCTGTCAAACTCTACCTGATTCAATCGGTGTCCATAAATCTTTTTTCGAACATCACTCATCGAGTCCAGCGCATCCAGGTGGCTAAGCACCAGCAGGTCACCTTCGTTTGCACCTAATGCATCAACAGCCGAGTCTGATAAACTCAGTTGGTCATGATCCAACTGCAATTGATCATCCCAAACAATAAGGGAAGCAACCACCGTGCGGTCTCCTTTTGACACTTTGATCCGGCTTAATGCCTCAAAGCCTTCCGAATGGCAAACCGGGCAGTCTTTCCGCATGAATACCAGGTATTCGTTTTGAGCGTTGATGCCCAAACGTTTCAGTCTTAATTGGTTATGCTGCACGTTCATAGCATCTTTCATGTGCTTATTTTGTATTTAAAGAAGTCACATGGAATGGCCGAATAATCATCCGTGCTTGCTGAAAAACTTTTACACGGCCATTTCATAATTCAACAATTTGATTCATGCTTGGGATTTGCGCAGACCATCCCTTTTGTTCCTCCAATGCCACCGATAGTGCATTGGCTTGTTCGGATTCGCCATGTATGATGAATACATTATCGGGTTGATCCCTGATCTGCGAAAGCCAGTCGATCAGATCATTCTGATCACCATGCGCGCTCAGTCCTTCTATATGCTCCATGTTCATGTTGAATGGGATCCACTTTCCATATATCTTAACTTCTTGAGCGCCTTCAAGCAACTTCCGACCTCTCGTTCCTTCTGCCTGGTAGCCTGCAAAAAGCAATGTATCCTTGTTGTTGCCGGCCCTTGTCTCCAAATAATTGAGTATGCGTCCCCCGGTCATCATCCCACTGCCGGCAATTACTATTTTTGGTTCGTTGCCCTTACGAAGTTCAAGCGTGTCGCGAAAACTACTGACCACTTGAAAATTGGCGCACATCATATCGCATTCAGCAGGCTTGAGCTTATGCCAGTCACGGGTGCGATGAAAAAGATGCAGTACGTTTGCACCCATGGGGCTATCCATGATCATGGGTATTTCCGGGATTCTCTTTTCTTCCAATAGCCGCCAAAGCATCAACATCAAAAGCTGGGTGCGCTCAACGGCAAAACTTGGTATGAAAATACCGCCTCCCCGTGCTACTGTTTCATTTACAATGCGTTCCAACTCAGGAATTATGGTTTGTTCTGAGGGATGTATCCTGCCCCCGTAGGTGGATTCAATCAGCAGTACGTCCGCTTTATCGGGTTTTTTCGGAGGATAAAGAAGCAAGTCGTCCTTGCGTCCGATATCTCCGGAAAACACAATACGCTTACCCTGAGTCTCAATCTCAATAAATGTTGATCCGATGATATGACCGTTGTACTGCCACCTCACCTGAAATTCATCTTCGATCGAATGCC
>DAORAG010000019.1:0-17894 GCA_035344095.1 Cyclobacteriaceae bacterium
GGAAGAGGTTTTCAGCCTCTTTTGAATAGTCGGTGTAAAAGTTTGTATTCACGTTGTGCTACGATTTCTGTAGTAGATCGCAAATACAAATAAACCCTTTTGAAAATCTGACAATTCCTAAAAATACCCAGGTTAATTGAAGAATGGAAAGTCAATACATCCTTGACTAAATATGGCCAGATGGAACGGGATTGAACTTGACTGTGCCTGTATCCAAATAAGATATACATCTGAACCCACTATGATCTACTTACTATATTTTAAATCTTTTCAAGCCCAAAGTTCATTCGCAAACGATTTATTGAATCCATTTCATATATAAAATACTTTGAAGGACTCAACTGAGCTGTGCCCCATGCCTCGTTTAACAGACAAGAAATTGAATTGCCTCCCTTACTCAGTAATTCTGGGTGAGATGCTAAATCTGCATTTTGATAAAAAGTGTAGAACTCATCAACAATATGCTGTAGCAACTTCTGAGGGTATAAAAGAGAGTAATCCTTTGGTTTAAAAACCTCGGTATCTTTTAAGAACATTCGCCATGCAGCCTCAACTTTCGTTTTATCATCATCTAAGCCCAACTTCTCCAGCATCAAAATTATTATCCTCATCCTAGCCTCATCTGCTGGGTGCGACTGAGAGTATTCAAATATTTTTGTTGATCCATGACCGGTTGAAAGCAGCTTTAGATTCGTCCATGCATAAGATGCGCCTGTCATATAAGTTCCGACCAGGTCACAAGTAAACTCTTCAAGCCAGGATTCTTGCCAAAGATATTTCGCCAGCTCCAATACTTCTTGAAAATGGGCAGCGGTACCGTCATCAATTACCCTTACAATTTCTTTTGCGAAATGCTTGTCGACCACTACAGTCGAATTTTCACAACTCTTGCCACCAAACATGGAGTGAAGTAAATGCCCGATCTCATGATACATATCTGGTAAGTTCAAGAGACTATGCTCTTCACCAGAAGGCAACGCAATTATTTCGAAGTATGGCACTGCCCAGTAGTAGTAGTCATGGTTGCTAATGGTCGAAACTATTGGAGGTAACGCACTTATTCTATGTTCTGAATAGATTTGAGAAATTACCTGATAGAAGAATATTTCAGGATCTTTATAATTTTTTATTGCTAGGTAGCGATATGAATGAATTGCCTTGAATTCTCGATGGGCTCTATTGAATCTGTAAAGGTTATTGCCTGAAAAGATATCAAGCTCCAGAACACCACTATCCAGAGCATTTTGTAGTTCATTCCGAATGGCTGAAAACTGATTGAGAGTATCATTGATAAATCTATCTTTAATATCTTCATGATGTGCCATGCCTTTAATATCGACTACCACAACATCAATTCTATGTAACAGGTCAGCATAAAGGGCTTTTATAAAATTATTCATCCTCTACTTGTCCTTAGTTTTCTGAAAAGAACGGCTGCTTCGTTATCAAGTATCGAAATGAATTTATCAATATTGGCAAGATCCTTTTCGGACAAGTCTTTGTTGGATTTGAGCTTCGCCAAGGTATTAGCAATTTCACTCTTGAAAACCACATTTTTCAAAATCTGATTTTGGAACAAGGCATTATCCATAAGCTCGTATAGTTCATTCTTTGTATCCTGCTCTTTATAGAAGTTCTCAAGAAGAGAGAGGATTGCTAAAAGCAACGTATTAGCCTTTATAAGTTCATCTTCAGTAACCTCTAGCTTTGGATGTTTGTCTCTATACTCTTTAATATTTGAAACCTTTCTCCTCTTCAAAGTAATCACTGAGTTATTCAAATCGTTTGTGAGATTTGAGACTGAATTGTATTTTTTGTATAATAAACTAAAGTCACTCATGGCAGTTAGTTTAATGATGGTTGAAGTGTCTTGATTTCTTTTTCCTGTGTAAATGCAAAATCATATTCATGCGCCACATCTCTAATCAACGTATCAATTAACTTCAATGGCAGTGGAAGTGATGTTGGTCTATCAGGTGATGAAAATGTAATCTGAGTTAGACGAAAAATATCTTCAAGTGCCTTTTCAAAATCAATGTCCCCCGAGGAGAAAGTAACGTGAATGGGCTTAGATGACCCTGGAACAGAATAAGGAGCACCTGTATTAAAGATAAAAGCATCTTTCCTGTTCATCATAAAGTAGGTACCGCAATCAGGATTGCTTAGTGACCGATAATTTCCGTTGAATGCTGCCGCCCGAACAGGGACAGATGTAGATTTCGCTACATCAATTACACCCGTTTGAACGACTTCCTTGTCTAGCAATTTGGCATCAGAAAGTCTTTGCAATGCATCGCACAGTGCTTTCTCTTCTTCACCATAGCTAACACCGTCTCGGAGAATGACAATGCTTTTAGGTTTATGGTCCTCCACCGACAAATGCCTGGAGAGTACAGCATAAATCTTGTCAGCAATTACTTTATAGTTTATCTTCTCATTGCGGAAGGTGCCTGTGCCCTTTGAGACCTTATCCACATCAAAAACTATTTTCTCACCGTTTCCGAAAAAGAAGCAGAATCCGGCATAAAACTCATGAGCGTCTATTCCAATGTATAAATCATGGTTGAGCTTTTGAGCAAGCGCAAATGGCCATTTTTTGTTTATGATGAGATGCTCAAACAAGGTATTGGTCTGATAGGAAATAAAGTTTCTCATTAGTCCATCTGGAACAGCGTATGAAAGCGGGTACCTTTCATTAACACCCAACTTTAAATAGCGCTTTAAGCTGGCTGCACTAACGCACTTTATTTTGATAGTGTCAAATAGTTCCTTTTTAATAATCTTGTGTAGTGATCGCACAAACAATCCATTGTCTCCGTTGCTTTCTGGTAACACAAAAATTGCACTACCTCCAGCCAACCGATTCTGTTCGATATACCTTTTCAAATCTGAAAAGACCTTATGAGCAAAAGGTGTACTTTTGGTTGAGTATTCATGAATATTAAAGCCAGGAAAATGAGGAGCTATATTTTTCATACCCTTATCGAAATAGTACTTGAGTGTCCTTCCAAAAGCGAGAGAAACGCTATCTGGAATAAATAAGTACTGACTTGTAAATGGGGTCTCCGACAGAATTCCATTTCGAAAGACAAATTCTCTCCTCCTCTTTGGGAAAGTATCAATAGGCTTACCATACTTTACAGACCCCTCATAGGGACTAAGCACAGCATTCTTACCGTACTTTAATGACGGCAAGTCAAAAACCTTACAGTCTTTTTTATATGGTTTTGCACTAATTTTTAAGTCAACGCCATTAAATTTGAGATAGTTGAGGTATTTTGAAATGAATAGTTCAGCTTTATAAAACCGCTTATTCGGGTCATTAATAGAATTTCTATGCAAGTCATCTTCCGCAAAGCGAATTCGTTTAGCCAAGCAGGCCGCGCTAGCGAAACTATTCGCTGCGTTTGATGTGTACGAGTAGAATAAAGTTTCAGAGTTCTTGTCTAATGGCGCTTTAAATTTAGCGTTGGCATATTTTCCGTCATTGACTATGTAATCATAGACTGACACATTTTTCTGATTGATTGAAATCACGTGTTCTGAAATAGACCCACCGACTGACTTCCCCTTCACTGTGTACCAATCATCACCGTTCATATAGAGGAAATTTCGATTAAATACTAAATCATTGTGCCTTTCTTTTGGAATCAACTTCAAAAGTGCAGATAGTGTTTTTTTGTCTGCATAGCGGTAGGCTAAGTCAAGACAGATAAATACATTGTCTTTATCCGTTGCAACAATCCTAAACTTGAACCCTTGGTAAATGTCGGTTTCAATTTCGCTTGAAAGTGGTAGAGGGGTTTTCTTTAAAAAGGTATTTATTCCAGCATCCCAAAGATTTCTGTTCTTATTTAGCTGCCAGTTAATAGCACTGTCCAAAAATTTTAAAGCTAAATCAAGATTCTGGTCATCCATAGTTTTGGCGTTCAATTGAAACACACCTTCTAATGGCGTCAGTATGACATTCATTGGACTTCCTGTTATTGTTTCTTGCTTTAGTATGGCATCGCCTTTCACGGCAACATATCTCTTGTTTTCGTGATAGGCAGTAGCGACAACTCCTTTTGTAGAGTAAGCAAGGTGGTTAAGCGCATTGTAGAATGCCTTGTTCAACAATTTGGTATCATTGCCCACTCCTTCAATTTTAACATCGACTAAGCGATATTGAAAATTAAGCTCAGACCAGTTGTTGATGCGAAACCAATTTATAATATTCGTCTTCATCGTATTTGAAATTGTTTTTAATTAAGTGAATGCACAACGGCTTGAACTTACAGAAAATGCACGTTTCTCTTTTGTCTGTTGTGATGTAGTCTTCAATATTCAGTTCATCCCATTTTTTGTTTCCTGAAAGCTGCTCTTGTTCATCTTTAAATTGATAGACATAATCCAATGCTCCCGCTGCGCTTTCTTTTGTAAATGGATGTTGTCTCTTATTGCCATTCATCAGATTAATCTCAAACAGTGAAAAGTCTTCCAGTTTAGGTAATGCCCACTGCTTTTCAAGATTGCTTTTCTTGATGTTGTGAAATGCAACTATACCTGCAAGGTAAAGTTGCTTGGAGTAATCGCTGGTATTGCTGTCTGATACTTTCCAATCAATTACATGAATCGACTTATTCTTATGTCTCACTAAGTCAATTTGAGGATTTAACTTGATCCCTTCGAACTCATAGCTCCAATACTTAATATCTGTCTGCAAATAGTTTGAGGAAACTAAATACTCATGCAAGGTTCTTCCTTCTTCAGGACTTGGGTATTGTGGTATTTGCAGAATTATTTCTTTAACGGTTGAGTATATGTTAAGAACATCTTCTTCAACATAGGGTACACCAGATTCGTGAATATCCAATATCTGGAAAGCATCTCCTGCTTTCGTTTTAGTGAGTGATTTGTCTCGATAAAGGCGTTGTTCCGAAAAAGTAAACTGGCGTTTTGCTATTTCCACCAGTTCATCAGCAAGGGCCTTGAAGTCAGGATTCTTTTTGTTCTTATACAGGGGAATTATGGTTTTGGTAAAAAAATTATCGATCAGAGTACCCTGCCACATTTTGAGATTTTTCGATTGAGCTAATTCGAATGCTTTCCGTCTTACGGGATGAGTAAAGTGGAAATCAGACAATTCATAGGCAAAATAGAATTTCCTATGACATTGTCTGAGGGCTGATAATTTTGATATGCTCCATTCCATTTTACGCTCAATTAGACTTCAGTGTATAGCTCAGATAAGCGTTTGGTGTATTTGTCCAACGCTTCTTTGTTCTGGTATAAATAGCTTTCATCAGATTTCAATCGCGTCACGTCAAAGGCACCAGTATTGTTAGACATTCCTTTTCGGAATGAAGGTTGTGCTCTCACTGGAACTGTCAAGAACATTTTACTCTCAGCACTCAATCTCTCAAAAGTAGTATCAATGGCTAGTTGCGCCTTTTCTAAAGAAACATTTAAAAGCTTTAGTAATTTTACGAGAGACTTCACAGGAACACTATTCGTGAAGACCATGTCAGATTTAATGTCTTCTAAAAGCGAAGCTGTCAGCCCAGTATTAGCTTGTAATTCTTCAACATTTTTGCCACTGCTTACCAAGGCCTTTTGAACCAGCGAACCCAATGTATCTTTTGACAAAGATTCAGTTAAAGATGAGATCAAAGTATTTATTTTTTCTTGAGAGAGAGTTGAACTGAATTGCTTTGCAAAGACGATCTCAGCCTCTTTGTCTGAATTATTTGAAACAAAGTTCTCCTGACCTTCTTTTGCGATGTACGCCATCAGAAAATTTTCGAATGGTTTTGTTTCTTTATTTTGTTTCATTTGGTGTATTGTTTAATAATTCCAATGTTTTCTTTTCCAATTTAGCCTTTGCTCGGAGGAATTTTACTTTTAGTTGGTTGTTTTCAATGTTCAACATTGCCGCAATTTCATCATAGCTATAATTGTTCATTCTTAATAGAAGCAACTCTCTTTCCACCTCGCTTAATTGTTGGAGTCCTTTCTGCATTGCCAAAAATAGTTTGTTGGTTTTCGAGGTGTTGTCATAAGGGTTGATAGATGAAATTTGCTCTACTACGGGTTTGAAAAATTCAAGCTTGAACTCGTACTCCTCTAGCTCTTTTGCTTCCTTCTCCCAATCATTCAAGTCAACAACTTGGAATTCCTGTTCTTTACTTCTTTTGCGTCTCAGCAACTGAAGGACATTGTTCTTGTGGATTTTGAAAAGCCAATTTGCAAAGTGACTTTCTGAACTGAAGTCATACCGTGTTATGACCTTTCCTACGGTTTCCATTGTTTTGTAAAGAACTTCGTACCCTTCGTCCTCATCTATATGAAAATGGGTTACCGAAAAACCGAAAAGTTGCTGCCCGTACCCCTCAAAAAGTACTTTAAGCCCTTCATTATTGGTAGCCTGAAATCCTGATATCACTTGTTGATACTTCACTTGTTGCATTTACTTTCTATTTCTACAGGTATATATGCTTTGAGGTTACAATTTGTGTAAGCCATGTGAAAATCAGAGACTTATAGAAAATAATTAGATTCAATCTAAACTTTATTATACAATAACATAGTCAAAAACAAAAGGTGGAATGTGCAACTCTGGGATAGATCGAATATTAATCTTTCAAGCCAGTACAAAATTTTCCAACAAAAATCTTACCCCACTTCCCCCCAACTTGTGAACACAACTCCGCAGTCAGCCCCACCTTCGCCTCAGCAACAAACACAGAGGCGATGTTCAGTTCCATTTCCTGGCAGGATTTTTTAACCACAGCAGCACTGGTAGTAGTAGGCTACTACTTGGTAACCATTCTCATTTTCTACTTCCACGACATAGTATTCTGGTTTAACGGTCGCCATAAATCTAAAACTGCACTACCCACTCAACCACAGCCAACGAATAACCTGATGGGCAAAGTGCAACCGGAGCCGGTGCGCCCTATCCGCAAACAGACAGTCGAGGCTGATGCGTTTTTGGTAGAAGGTTCTACAGACGATGAAGGAGAAGAACCTATTACAGATACTAAGATACTAACAGGGTCGGTAGCGGATCTGCTGCAAGAGATAAAAACATTGGGCGAAATGATTGCCGAGAACCATAGCCCAGCGGAAGACGGCATCCCCTTATTTAAGTCACTGCTGGAACATTACCCGCAAGTGCGGGATAGCCCCTTCCGTGAAGCGGTAACCATCGTAATCCATACCGCCTGCAAAGATACCTGTCAGTATCAGGTGGAACTATCCGAAGTCAAATCGTGGTGGGATAATCCGGTATAGCAATCATCTAATATTAAAACCATACAATTCCTATGAAACAAAAAACAATGCATCGATCACTTTCCAAAGCCAGAGCAATTGGATTGACCATGTTGGCCTATTGCCTTTCACTGATCACACCGCTTTCAGCGCAAGATGGCAACGCAGGCATCAACGAAGCCACCATGAGGGTACGAAGCTACTTTGCCACAGGTACAAACCTGATGTATGCGATTGGTGCCATACTCGGACTCGTGGGAGCCATCAAGGTTTATCAAAAGTGGAACAGCGGTGATCCGGATACGGGCAAAGTAGCCGCTGCCTGGTTTGGCAGTTGCGTCTTCCTCGTCATCGTTGCTACCGTACTGCGATCATTCTTCGGTTTATAGTCACAACTTAATAAGCCCTTCTGCATTCCTTCTCCTTCGGAGAAGGTGGCCGAAGGCCGGATGAGGCATGAACAGCATCTACAAAATCAACAAAGGCATTAACAAGCCCATAGAGTTCAAGGGACTCAAAGCACAATACATCGCCTACCTGGCCGTAGGCCTGATTGTGCTCCTGATACTCTTTGCCATACTCTACATCGCGGGTATGAACATGTTTGTGTGCCTCGCGGTAATTGCCACACTGGGAACAGCGTTGTTCATGACGGTTTACCGTATGAGTGATACGTATGGCCAACATGGACTCATTAAAAAAATGGCCAAACGCAGCTTGCCTGTTTTTCTGAAAACCTCGTCACGCAGACTTTTTCTGAATCTGAAGCCAAGTACGAGTAAGGCACTCTCCCTTTTATTCTTCTACAGCAATGACCTTTTAGAAATAGCCAACGCACAACTGCACACCCACTTACGATGACCACACTCGAACAAATCTTCCCCATCTATAAAGTCGAACATGACTGCATCCTTTCCAAACAAGGGGATGTAACGGCTGCATATGAAGTCGCACTTCCCGAAATTTTTACATTGTCCGATCAGGAGTATGAAGCGTTTCACCAGGTATTGGTAAAAGCAGTCAAAACACTGCCTGCCAATAGCATCTTCCACAAACAGGATTGGTTTTTTTCAGCTAAACACCACGCTGACTTTGAAGCAACAGGGGATTCGTTCTTATCAAGAGCCAGCGAACGTTTCTTCAATGAACGCCCCTTCCTGAAGCACCAATGTTTCATCATCCTGACACGAAAGGCATCCAACCGAAAGCCTTCCAGCTCAGTAACGTCTTCATTATTCAGCAAGAATCTGGTACCAGAGGAAACCGTCAAACCACAGAAGTTACAGGAATTCCTGGATCAGGTGGCTCAGATGGAGCGAATACTCAACGACAGCGGCTTCATGAAATTAAAACGTTTAAATAATGATGACCTGGTGGGTAATCATGAACAAGCCGGCATACTGGAACGATATTGTTTTTTATTGACAGATGATGAGCGCTCAACACTATACGACATTCATATAAAAGAAGAATTTCGGATAGGCGACAATACCTGTCAACTTTACTCCTTGGCAGATGTGGAAGATCTGCCCTCACTCTGCGGTTCACGGATCAACTACGACAAGTACTCTACCGACAAAACCAAATTCAGCGTTGGCTTTGCATCACCCTTGGGACAACTGCTTTCGTGCAACCACATCTACAACCAGTACATCTTTTTAGGTGATGTGCAGAAGACCATTAAGCACCTCGAAAACAAAAGGCTTCGCCTCCAGTCCCTCAGTACCTATTCGCGCGAGAATGCCATCAGCCGCGATGCGACAAATGATTTCCTGAACGAAGCCATCGCATCGCAACGGCTTCCGATTAAAGCCCATTTCAATGTATTGGTATGGACTGACAACCGGAATGAGTTGAAGGAATTGAAAACACAGGTTTCTTCGGCATTGGCGCAAATGGACGCGATCGCTAAACAAGAGACAGATGGTGCTCCACAGATCTATTGGGCGGGACTCCCAGGCAACGAAGCCGATTTTCCAATGAATGACACCTTCGACACGTTTGCAGAACAGGCCACGTGTTTCCTGAATCTTGAAACCGCCTACCAATCATCGGTAAGTCCGGTTGGCATTCGCCTCGGTGACAGGCTGACGGGAAAACCTGTTCATGTTGACATTTCAGATGAGCCGGTTAAGAAAGGGATTTGCACCAACCGCAATAAATTTATTCTCGGTCCTTCGGGTTCCGGGAAATCCTTCTTCACCAATCACATGGTCCGTAGTTACTATGAACAAGGCACGCATATCGTGCTTGTGGACGTGGGCCATTCCTACAAAGGACTGTGTGATTTGGTGAATGGATACTACTTCACCTACGATGAGAAGAACCCCATCCGATTCAATCCATTCTATATCAGCGAAGGCGATAGGCTGGATACCGAAAAGAAGGAGAGCATCAAAACTCTGCTGCTGGCACTGTGGAAAAAGGACGATGAAATGTTCAACCGCTCCGAGTATGTGGCACTCTCCATTGCCCTGAAACTGTACTATGAAAAACTTGAAAGCTCCAGGCTCCCCTCTCCTCACGCAGACGGGCAGGGGGTGAGGCCTTGTTTCAACACCTTCTATGAATTTCTGAAAGACGAGTTTGTAGCAATCCTCAAAGAAGACAAAGTGAAAGAGAAGGACTTTGATGTAGAGAACTTCCTTTATGTGCTTCGACCCTACTACAAAGGGGGCGAGTTTGATTACTTATTGAACGCTACGGAAAACCTGGAGCTGCTGAAAGAAAGATTCATCGTATTCGAATTGGATAACATCAAAGATCACCCCATCCTTTTCCCGGTTGTCACCATCATCATTATGGAGGTCTTCATTTCTAAGATGCGCAAGCTCAAAGGCATTCGAAAAATGATTCTGATTGAAGAAGCCTGGAAGGCCATCGCCAAGGAAGGCATGGCCGAGTACATCAAGTACCTGTTTAAAACCGTACGCAAATTCTATGGGGAGGCAATCGTAGTGACGCAAGAAGTAGAAGACATCATCAGCTCACCCATCGTGAAGCAAGCCATCATCAACAACTCAGATTGTAAAATCCTGCTCGACCAGAGCAAATACCAAAACAAATTCGATGCGATCCAACAACTCCTGGGCCTCACGGAAAAGGAGAAGGCAATGGTACTTTCTATCAATAAAAGCAACGACCCCACAAGGAAGTACAAAGAAGTGTTCATCAGCCTTGGCGGGATGCTTTCAAAGGTTTATGCCACGGAAGTGTCTCTGGAAGAATACTTAGCCTACACGACCGAGGAATCAGAAAAAATGAAAGTTCAACAATACGCACAACGCTATGGCGACATGCGCAAAGGAATCGCTCAACTCGCCATCGAAATGCAATCTAAATCCTGATAACATGAACAAAACAAGAGTATATACAATCATCTTACTCATAACCGCCTGTACCCTCATTACAACTCCTGTGCAGGAAGCAAAAGCAGCAGTTCCCATCGCCACCATAATTAAAGAGGGCGTGAAAAAAGTAATCAAGGCCATCGACCTGATGATTCAGCGCCTGCAAACCAAAACGATTTGGCTACAGAACGCACAAAAAGTAATCGAGAATAAGCTCAGTCAACTAAAGCTCACCGAAATCGCGCAATGGACGGAGAAACAACGCACACAATACAAAAAGTACTTTGACGAACTATGGAAGATCAGAAATACCCTCCAAACCTATCAACGCATTCGGCAGATTACCGAACGCCAAATCTTCCTGGTACAGGAATACAAAAGAACGTGGGAGCTGATCAACCAGGACAAACATTTCACCCGCATGGAAGTCGATTACATGTACCGTACCTACACAGGCATTATTGACGACAGCATTTTTAACCTCGAACAACTCATGCTGGTGATCAACTCCTTCAAGACGCAGATGAGCGATGCAAAGCGATTGGAAATCATCAATAAGGCAGGTGACGGCATTGACCAGAATTATGCCGACCTGAAGAAGTTTAACAACCAAAACATTCAACTCAGTTTAAATAGAGCTAAGGGTGAGCATGAAATTGAAGCAGTGAGAAGACTATATGGAATCAATTAATCATTCAGTCATGAAATCAACGACAATAACATTGCTCTTCATATTGACAACAACCTGCCTGCTGCCAACCGCCTCGCTCGCGCAAGCCCCCACGTGGGATGAATGGTTCAAACAAAAGAAGACATCCAAAAAAAGATTGGTAGAGCAGCTTGTTGCACTAAAAGCGCATCTCGAAACGCTAAAGAAAGGATATCAGGTTGTTCAGCGAGGACTGTACACCATCGACAACATCAAGTCGGGAAACTTCAACCTGCATCGTGACTTCTTCAGCTCCCTGAATAATGTCAATCCACATATCAGCAACTCAGCGAAGGTGGCCGATATCATCGCCTACCAAGTGTATATCATCAGAGACTTTAAACAAACCAATGCCAGACTTAGGAAAGATGGAAACCTCACGCCTGAAGAGCTCTATTACTTGGGGTACTGCTATACCAATATGATGAAGTCATGCGACCTAAGTTTGGCTCAACTGATGGATGTCATTACCAAAGACAAGGCACAGATGACCGATGACCAGCGCATAAAAGAAATTGATAGACTGCACGAAGACATGCGCGATAAGTATGCGTTCGTTCGTGCATTTGGGAACGACAACCTTGCCTTATCTGCAATGCGCGCTAAAGAAAAACGAGACATGGAAGCCAGAAGAAACCTTTAACGCAACACGAAATGAAAAAAAGTATAACCATCTTTCTTTTCTCCGTGTGCTTGATGATTTCCGCGATTAGTCGGGCGCAATCACAGGAAGCTCAACAACTCATGCTCAACTGGGAAAAACTCCAAACGCTGGAGAAGATGCTGGACAACATGTACATGGGCTATAAGATCCTTGATAAAGGCTACACCACAATCAAAAAAATTGCCGAAGGCGATTACTCCATTCACCAGGCTTTTCTGGATGGGTTAATGGCGGTGAACCCCTCTGTCCGCAACTACAAGCGCATCCCGTTCATCATCGAATACCAACGCTTGCTGATGCAGGAATACAGGCGGGCTTGGACTCGATTCAAAAATGATCCCAACCTGACGATTGATGAAATACTGTACATAGAAAGCGTGTACAGGTTTATTGTCCAGGCCAGCGTAAGAAACCTGGATGACCTCGCTATGATCATTACGGCAACAAAGCTCCGCATGAGTGATGATGAACGCATGCGGGCGATTGACAACATCTTTTATGACATGGAAAACAGGATGGTGTTCTTACGCGGGTTTAATAACGACACTCGACTGCTTGCCATTCAACGCGCCTTTTCTAAAAACGATCACGAAACTGTGAAGAAATTATATGGCCAGAACTGACAAATACTCAGCTCCCAAGGGAGATGCACGGGTAGTGAAGCTTTTGCTTGTGCTACTACTCCTTCCTTCATTGGCTTCAGCCCAAACGTTTGTGGGTGAAATACAGAGCTTACAATCTGTACTGGATCAGTTGTATCAGGAGATGATTCCCTTATGCTACCGCCTGATTAGCGTAGGGCGTGGCCTGGCGGGATTCGCGGCACTGTGGTATATCAGTTCGCGGGTGTGGAGACACCTGGCCAATGCGGAGCCCATTGACTTCTATCCATTGCTCCGTCCATTTGCGTTGGGCTTTTGTATCCTGATGTTTCCCTACGTACTGGCCCTGATCAACGGCATCCTGAAACCAACCGTCACCGGAACTGCCGCAATGGTTAGAGGCTCTAACAATGCGATTGCATACCTGCTCAAACTAAAAGAAGACGCTATTCAAAAGACTCCATCATGGCAAATGTTTGTTGGACCTACCGGGGATGGCGACCGCGATAAGTGGTACAAGTACACGCACCCAAATGGCACGGGAGAAGGCGCGCTCGATGGCATAGGCAATGACATCAAATTTGCCATGGCAAAGGCCTCTTACAACTTCCGTAACTCAGTCAAGCAATGGATGTCTGAAATCCTACAAATCCTGTTTGAAGCAGCTGCACTGTGCATCAACACCATTCGTACGTTCTACCTGATTGTACTAGCCATTCTTGGCCCCATCGTTTTTGGCTTTGCGGTATTCGATGGCTTTCAAAATACGCTGCACATGTGGCTGGCCAGATACATCAACGTTTTTCTATGGCTGCCGGTGGCTAACATTTTTGGAAGCATCATTGGGAAGATTCAGGAGAACATGCTTCGGGTGGATATTCAACAAGTGTTGAAGTACGGTGACACATTCTTTAGCGCCACCGACACAGCCTACCTGATCTTTCTGGTCATCGGAATTGTCGGGTATTTCACAGTACCAAGTGTAGCTGGATACATTGTGCACGCAGGAGGAGGTAATGCACTGTTATATAAAGCCTCGAACTTCTTCACTGGTGGATCACGAATGGCTACCTCAGCCGTGGTAGCGGGAACGGGAGCCGCGATTACCTCAATGGCCGCTATGGGCACTGCTGGTCCGCAAAACAACAATTCCGCTTCAAACAACATGGGAACAGACCATTACATGCATAAAAAGCTATCGGGAGAATCGTAAACAAATAGTCACAACAAATAGCAACCAACGAATAACGACTTGCCATGTTCACGCAACTGAAAAATATAGACACTGCCTTCAAGCACATACGTCTTTTTACGTTTATTATGATTCTATCCTGTGTAGCCATATGTGGGTACACCTTGTACAAAAGTTTCGAATGGGTTAATGAGGCACAATCACGAATCTACATTCTGGCAAATGGCAAGGCGTTGGAAGCATGGTCGGCTGAACGAAAGGACAACATTCCGGTAGAAGCACGCGATCATGTAAAAATGTTTCATTTCTATTTCTTCACCCTCGATCCGGATGAGAAAGTAATCGAACGAAACATTTCCAAGGCCCTGTATCTAGCAGATGCTTCAGCAAAACGGCAGTATGATAACCTCAAAGAAAGCCGATACTATTCCAATGTCATCTCAGCAAACATTAGCCAGGAGGTTTCCTCGGATAGTATCCGAATCGAAATCAGTCAATACCCCTTCTTCTTTCGCTACTATGGAAAGCAAAAATTGATACGCACCTCTTCGATCGTGACACGAAGCCTGATCACGGAAGGATACTTGCGCAACGTGACGCGCTCGGACAACAATCCACATGGCTTTTTAATAGAAAGATGGAGCACCATTGAAAACAAAGACCTAAAAGTCGAAAACAGGTAAGGCGATGAAAACATGGGAAGAACAAAATAAGATACCCGTAGGCAAAAGAATAACGAAGCTTCTGCGAGAAAAAACAGAAAGACTAAATATCTATTTCAACAGCTTGTCCATTCAAAAACAGCGTGCAACGCTGTTGACAATCGGCCTGTTCATGGCTGCCATTTGCCTGCTCGCACTTGCAGAAGGTATCAATCCAAAGAGAGTAGAATCAATGGAAATAGACGCTATCACTTCACCCCACACGCAAAAAATGAAAGAAAGAGATTCCACCGAACTTATCCCTCTCGGCAAAATGAAAGGTGAGATCAATGGAGAGTTTACGGCTTTCTATGTCGCCATGGATCGCAAAGGCAACTTCTTCAAAAATGACAATCCCACCTATTCGAAAGAGCGATGGGTCATATCTAAAGACTGGGAGCAACTCACGTATGCCGAATTCATGGAATATGAAAAGCAACTACACTTTCAACCGATTGAAAGCAAGAACAGAGCATTGAAACGTTAATCCACATTTTAAAATACATACACATGAAGAAACATTCACAACAGTTTTTGCAAAAGAGGAAGCTTGCCATGGCACTACCCATGTTGACCATGCCTTTTCTGACATTGATTTTTTGGGCGCTTGGTGGAGGTCAGGCCATACCCGGACAAGCCATAGCGATGCATGAAGCGGGATTAAACCTGGAACTCCCCAATGCCCATTTTTCTCCGGATGAAAAAACGGACAAATTCAGTTTGTATGAAGAATCGCAACGGGATTCAGCAGACTTCTTCGAGGCAGTTGAGAACGATCCCTATTTTGAGTTGAATACAATGGTGCTGGAAGACAAACCAGACGCACCACTTTTCAACGGCTCAGCTTTAACAAAGGCAAAGGTGGAAGACATCGACCCCAATGAAGCCAAAGTGAATGAAAAGCTGGAACTCATTTACCGCGAACTCAATCGTACGCCAACAGAAACACATAACAGTAGTAAACCCTCGCGTGACGAGAGCATGGTGCCACCCGTAGAGCACGAGCAGTTTTCAGAAGACGTAAGCAAGCTTGAAAGCATGATGGAGATGATGGCCGCATCTGAAGAACCCGACCCTGAAATGGTGCAAATGGCCTCCATGCTGGACAAGATTTTGGACATTCAACACCCACAACGGGTAAAAGAACGGTTACGCGAACAAAGTATACAACACTCGGAACAAGTGTTTTCGGTAAGCCTGAACGCAACCGATCCTGTGGTCGACTTTATTCAGCCATCGGTCGAAGCTTCTCACACTATTCAAGACACGGGGAAGGCCTCGATAATGAGTTTACCCGCTAATGGATTCTATGGCCTTGAGGAAGAATCACAAAGGGAACAACAGGACAATGCGATACCTGCAGTGATTCACGACACACAAGAACTGGTAGTGGGCGCAACGGTGAAGCTGCGGTTGACAAATGACATCTACCTCAATGGGCAATTAATCCCAAAGGATCAGTTCATCTATGGCACCGCCTCTATCAATGAAGAACGCCTCAACATCACCATCAATTCGGTTCGCTACGAAAATTCGCTTTTCCCTGTTGCCTTATCAGTTTATGATCTTGATGGTATGGAAGGAATTTACGTACCAGGGGCGATTACGCGTGATGTCGTCAAACAGTCTACGGATCAGGGCTTACAGGGTATGCAGTTCATGAGCATGGATCAAACATTGGCAGCACAAGCGGCCAGTGCTGGCATTGAAGCTGCGAAAGGGTTGTTCAGTAAAAAAGTCAAACTGATTAAGGTAACCGTAAAGGCAGGCTATCAGGTTTTGCTAAAAGATACCAACGCCAAGCAATAACACAACCACGTAATCAATTCAACTAAAATCAACATACTATGAAATTCTATCACCTTATCATTACGGTTGTCTTGCTCTCTGTGGGCTTTAGGTCACAAGCACAAGACAACATTCGCACTTATCCCCTGGAAATAACCTTTAACAAAACCTCAAGCTTAATCTTTCCAGCCATCATCAAGAATGTAGATCGGGGAAGCAAGGATGTGCTCGCACAAAAGGCCAAAGGCATGGGAAACGTGCTGCAAGTAAAGGCTGGCCGCATGCACTTTCCCGAAACCAGCCTCACAATTATTACAGCTGATGGTATGCTTCATCAATTCACCGTCAACTATGCGGAGGAGCCAAAGCGATTGAACATAAGCCTGGACAGTGCAGCAACCCGCCAACAAGGCTCCATACTGTTTGAGAATGAAATGACAGAGACTGAATTTTTAAATTACACGGAACAGATTCTCAACAGCCGCAAGCCCTGGCGCTTTCGGACGTCTTCAAAGTATAAGGTGGCTTTGGGACTGAAAGGGATTTTTATAAAAAACAACACCCTCTTTTTTCACCTGGCGGGAAAGAACACCTCTAACATCAACTACACCATTGAGTTCCTGAGATTCTACATTCGTGACAACAAACGCATCAAGCGGTCGGGTTCCCAGGAACTTGAAATCAAACCCTTCTTTATCAATCAGGAACCGGAGGAGATAAAAGGCAAATCCATTACCGAATGGGTGTTTGCCGTGGACAAGTTCACCATACCAAATGCCAAACATCTTGTTATTGAAATGTTTGAGAATAACGGAGGCAGACACCTCTTACTTCCAATCAAAAACAGAACACTCATCAAGGCACGTGCACTGCCTTGATGTGCTTCATATTTCACATTCGCAAACCTTAAACAATAAACATCATGAACATCAAAAATTTTGAATTTCTCAGAGACGGCCTCAAGTACCTTGGCTTTGGAGAAAAGCTGGAAGGCGAACTGAAGGCCAACATTGAAAAGCAACCGGCTGAATTCAAGCTTAACACCGAGAATGAATTCAAACGCGGAGAAACGACAGAGAAAGTAGCGTACACCATCGACTTCCGCAAGGGAGACCAAGGTGATATGTATTTCCTGAATCGGTACCACGCCACACTCAAAAACGAGCAAGACCCTACTAAAGAGAAAACCCAGACCTTCTACATCACAAAAAATCAGGGTATCACCGCCAAGGAGGCTTACAATTTGTTGTCAGGGCGTAGTGTCAACAAAGACTTGACTACAAAAGAGGGTAAGCCTTTCAATGCCTGGGTAAGGCTCGACCTGGAAGCGACCAAAGACAAGAACAACAACTTCAAAATAGACCAATACCACCAAGGGTACGGGTTTGACTTAGACAAGGCACTGGCTAAGTTTCAAATCAAGGAAATGGAGAACCCTGAGTTGAAAGAACGGATGATCCGGTCTTTGGAGAAAGGAAACACAACACAGGTAACGTTGATCAAAGATGGGCAGGAGCAAAAGGCTTACATTGAAGCCAATCCCAAATACAAGAACCTCGAGGTCTATGATCAGAATTTAAAGCGAACCTACCAACCAAACGAAAAGCAGGGAAAGGAACAGGACCCTGAAAAGT